>CAVAQB010000093.1:0-70533 GCA_963590725.1 Anaeroplasmataceae bacterium
AGATAATTATGACTATCGAACAGGTTATCCTGAAACTTTAAAATTTTAAATAAAATATGAATAAAAAAGAAATGGAATTATGGAGAATCATAGACAATGTAATAAAATGTTGTGCTATGACTAAACCTGATGGTTCTCTTAGTATTACAAGAGAAGATATATTAGGTAAATCACGATCTGAGAATGTTGTAATGACAAGATGTATGGTGGTAGAACAAATGTTACATGCTGGATTCAGTATAACAACAATTGGAATTATTTTAAATAGAACACCACAAGATGTAAGACATCTTAGAAAATTAGCATATCATTATATAGAATCTTCTCGTGTTTATAGATTAGCTACAGCAGAAGCAACACTTCTTAATAAAGATGTAGAGCCAATATGTATATAATTCGAAAATAATTTTAATTCTAAAATTTTATTCTAACAAAATAGAAGGATGGTCATTAGTAAATAACTAATAGGCCATCCTTTTTGTTTTTAATAACTCTAGGTGTATATTTGCTATGTACAAAATACTAGTATAGTACACAACTAAAATTATTAACCGCTAAATTTGTAAATTTATGTCAGACAGTAAAGTTTTTATGTTTCCAGAGTCTAACAATAGTATGTTATCTATGTTAGCTCCACTACTTCAACAAAAAGGAGTAGATCCAAACATTTTACTAGCCACTAAGAACAATTCTTCTTTTGGAGGAGAAGGTGGTTGGTTTATGTGGGTTATTTTTCTTTTCTTCCTTATGGGATGGGGAGGAAATGGGTGGAATGGATTAGGAAATAGAGGTACTGAAGGATTAGCAAATCAAATAAACAATGACTATGGTAGAGATTTGCTTTTTCAAGCTATTAATGGTAATGGTACTGCTATTTCTCAGTTAGCTACTACCCTTAATTGTGATGTTAATTCTATTTAGGGAGCAATCAATTCTGTAAATAGTAATATTTCAAATGTTAGTAACCAAGTTGGCATGTCAGGTCAGCAAGTAATAAATGCTATTCAAAGTGGCAATCAGTCAATTGCTGCCCAAATGGCTCAATGTTGCTGTGACAATAAATTACTTGTAACTAACCAAGGTTATGAGAATAGAATTGCAACCTTAGAACAAACAAATCAATTAGGTTCTAGAGTAGACTCTGGAACAAGTTAGATCACAAATGCAATAGCAAATCAAACAGCACTTATTAATGATAAGTTCTGTGCATTAGAAATGAGAGATATGCAATCTAAAATTGATAGTTTACAAGAAGAAAAGAGTACTTTACAAGCTCATATTAGTAATGCTAATCAAACTAATTAGATACAAAGTTATATTGCAAGCATTGTAAATCCAATTGCTTCAGAAGTTAATGCTATTAAAGCAGCTCAACCTGCTACTGTTACTTTACCTTATAGTTGTGCAACAGCTGTTCCTACAGCATTGGCTTATCAATATAATGTTGCAAATTAGGGATTATGGTATTAAGAAAGGAGGTAATATGATAACTCCTAGATATATGAGTAATCCTAACGGAATACCTAGATTTGAATCTAATTCAGTAACTGTTAATACTGCAAATGTAGTATATTCATTTACTGATGCAGGAACAAATTTTAATAATAATTTTAATGGTCTTGTATTAATTAAATTCAATTAGACTATTCCTACAGAGACAACAACATCTTTACCAATTTTAATTAATAGTACTCCTTTAATGAATTACGGAGGAGTAGAATTAACAGTTGCAGATTTTAAAGGTACTGGAATTTATATTGTATATTATGATAGCAATTCTAAGGCGTTATAGATGGTAGCTAGTATTTAACTAATTTAAAAATTATGTTTTCAGCATTAAGACAAGGAAGTATTTTATACATTTTAGAGAAAGGAGAACATCCTACTTTAAAAATAGGACAAATAATAAGTATTTCATAGCCTAATAATAATTATTTACTTAATAATTCAACAATAGACATTAATGTAAAAGCAGGAGAAGAATCTATTGATTTTAAAAATGTCCCAAGCTCTTAGTCAGTAACCAATTATAATAATGTAATTATTGCTGAAACAAAAGAATTAATGTCTAATGAAGTTGAGAATATATTATAGAATAGTAAAAATATTATAAATAGTATTAACTATCATACAAACTTAGCAGAATCTTGTGAAGAAATTTTAAAAGAACTTAATCCGAGATTTGCTAAAGAGAAGGAACGTGATGAAGATATAATTAATTTAAAATCTAAAATTGGAGGTATTGAAACTAAAATGGATAAAATACTTACATTACTTTCTGAAACAAAATGATTATTATGAGAGGATATATTGAAATTAAAGAAGATTCTTATGAAGATACAATCGAGCATCTTCATAGAATTAAAACATTAGCTTGTAAACTAATAAAAATGTTAGCAGAGCATTCTGACATTTATAATGAAGACGAAGAAGATGAAGAAGAAGAAATGACCCGAAATAGAAATTCAAGGAAGTCAAAAAATAGATATATTTATTAATATAATGGTAGGCGGAGGTATTGTATTATCTCCGCCTTTATTATTTATAATTATGAAAGAGGATTTTACAAATTATGATATTAAACCTGAAGGTTTTTTAAACTATCTTAGATATTATGGATAGCATTTTAATTAGAAATTATTTAATTTTATATGTAAATAGTTTGGAAAAGTAGAATACACTAAAGAAAAGATAGATTCTCTATTACAAAATGCTTCAATAAATATAGATAATGCAAAATTGTATGATGTTGCTGTTTTGGCTAATTGGTGCAAACATACTCTTTTTGGGTCTAGTATTATTGACGAAAGACATTTGCTATTATTTATTAAAGATATATATGAAAAAGAAGGAGATTTGGTATTTAATAGATGGTATGCAGATATGGCAAAACAAGGTATTCCTATTGATTGGGAAGAAATGATTTAATTTTATACGTCTAGTATCCTTTTAATTTTGGGTATTAGACGTATTTTTATTATATTTGCTTAGTATAATTAAATGGAGATATTTAATATGAGTGAATTAAAAAGTGAGTATATTATTTGTTTAGACAACGGACATGGAGTTAATACTCCAGGAAAATGTAGTCCAGATAAAAAACTTAAAGAATATGCTTATACTAGAGAAATTGTAAAGAGATTATCTGAAACATTAGAAAAATCTGGTTATAAAACATACATTGTTACACCAGAAGAAACAGATATCTCTTTAAAAGAAAGATGTAAACGTATTAATACGGTTTACAAAAATAATAACAAAAAAGCTATTTCTATATCTGTACATTGTAATGCAGCAGGTGGTGATGGTAAATGGCATGATGCTAAAGGTTGGAGTGTTTATGTATCATTAAATGCTTCTTCTAATTCAAAAAAATTAGCCTAGGAACTTTATAATTCTGCAAGTTCTCTTAAGGGTAATAGAAGTGTTCCAAAAGAACATTATTGGGTTTAGAATTTAGCAATGTGTAGAGATACTAATTGCCCTGCGGTTCTTACAGAAAATCTTTTTTAGGATAATAAAGAAGACGTAGAATTTCTTTTAACAGAAGAAGGAAAATAGGCTATTGTTGATTTACATTATAATGGTATAGTAAATTATTTAAATGGACTTAGAGAAAGAGCTTAAAAGTTTAAAAGACCGAATAGCTAAATTAGAAAAAAGTTCTAATAAGATGTTCGGAAGTTCTTATAGTGATGTAGGATCATCCTCTTCGGACTTTCTTATAAAGACAAAAGGTAAGGTAAAAATCCAATGGGGTAGTAAATTTATAGACCTCTTAAAAGATGGAGAATTAAACGTAGACGCCAAATTTATATATAGTGGATAGGAAGTAGGATCGAAAGATGGTATATATATTGTAGGAACAGGTGAAGAGACATAGGTAGTATTAGTTTCAGGAGGTTAGCAAATTGAGTTAAAAGGAGCTGGAGAAGGTACTACTTATGTCTCTTTTTTAGAAGAATAGAAAACTACAGCCGAATAGAAATATCGAGCACTTACTAATATAGGATTTGTATATCCTAATTTAGATCAAGTTCCTAATTTTGATTCAGGAATCATATATGTTGAAGAAACATAGAAATTATATGTAATTTCAAATGGAAGTTTATCTGAGTATTCTTTTGAATTTCCTAATCCTTATACTGAAACTTTTACAATTTAGAAAAATAATAATGTATAGGGAGCTATTGTTATAAAAGGAACAAGTATTGCAAATTCTTTAGCTTTTGATTCAATGTATATTTATTCTGATACTAATTCAAATTATATTGATTCAGAGAAAGATTTGTTAATTAAAACAAATGGAGAAGAAAAAATTACAATTGGACAAAGTTCAACTTCTTTTAAAAATAAAATTATAGTTCCTTCTATTGAATCAACAGGAGCTACTGCAACATCAGGATTTAAATTATCAATAAGCCAATCTAAATCTTTACTTGAAGTAGATTCAATTAATGTTAGAGATGGATTAAATATAAAAATGCCTCGTGATATTTATACTAAATATTGGTACAATGAAGTGAATTATATCAAAACAGCTAATGACAAATCTGATTCTGAAGAAAAAAAGTTTATATTAACATTAGTAAATATAAATACTTTTAAAATTAATGATGTTCTTTGTGTTTGTATAGAATCTAAATCTGAAACTAGTACAGGTGAGAAAGTAAAAACTGAAGAATACAAAAATTTAATAGTAACTGATTTAAATCAAACTGATAATAAAATAACAGTTAAAGATTTAAGTAAATCTATAGGTGTTACAGCTTTAACCTATCAATCTATATTTCTCGTATATAGAGAAGGAGGTATAAATCTTTTAAAACGTAATGGTAATAACTTAGATTTAATTCCAGTTTCAGCTTTAGAAGATGAATCTAATCTAACTAAAATTAATTCTAGATTTGGAGACTTAACAGAACTAAATTTAACTGGTAAAGTTATAGATAGTTCTGGAACTATAACAAATCCTAATATTACAGGACTTGGAATATATTCTAATTCTGCATGTTTTAAAAACATACAATATACATCAGATTATATTTTAGAGTCTGATGATAAATCAACTAAATTAGCATCAACTGAGTGGGTTTATAATAAAATTAATTCATAGTTACCTATAGGCTCTATAATAATGTATGGAAAAACTGAAATTCCAGAAGGATGGCATATCTGTGATGGAACAGATGGAACTCCTAATTTAGTAAATTCGTTTATTAAAGATTTGATATATATAATAAAAATTAAGTGATGGAAATAGAAAATGATGACGATTTGGATTTCGAAGTAGACGAAATCCAAGAAAATGAAGAAACAGGAGAAGTAACAGAGGATACCTCTGAAGACTCTCAAACTCAAGAAAATTCAGAAGAAAATCCAGAAGAAAGTAACGAAAATCCTGAAGAAGATTTTATGGATACTTATCTAAGAAGTAGAGGTATTGATGATAAATCTAAGATTAAATTTGAGAACGAAGAAGGAGAAATCGAAGAAGTAGACTGGAATAGTTTGGATAACAATTCTAAGTTAAATATTCTTAGTACTTCTGAAAGTGTTCCAGAGGAAGGCTTAGATGATTCAGAAATTCAACTTATAAATACTATTAGATCTAGTGGAATGAATCCTTCTGAATATATTAATTATATTCAAAATAGTGCAGTTGAAAATTATTCAGAAAATAATAAACAACCACAATTTGAAATTAATCAATATAATGATGAAGAATTATTCTTGATGGATTTAATTAGTAGAACAGAAGATATTACAGAAGAAGAAGCAGTCGAAGTTTTAGAAAGAGCTAAAGCTAATGAAGGATTGTTTAAGAAACAAGTAGACGCCATACGAAGCGAATATCAACAGGCTGAACAAGAAAACCTATTGCAAGCACAAGCAGAACAAGAACAAGCATTACAGCAACAGTATGAGCATTTTACTAATTAGATTGTAGACGAAATTAATGATTTAACTGAAATTCAGGGATATGATTTAAATCTTGAAAATGATGATATGCAAACTCTTTATGATTTTATCACAGGTCAAGATGCTGCAGGAAATAATTATTTTACAAAAGCTTTATCAGATCCTAAAATTTTGGTTAAAACTGCATGGTTGGCTCTAAATGGCGATCAAATGATAAATGACATTACTAACTATTTCTAGAGAGAAATAGCAAATGTGCGTAAAGAGAGTTATAAAAAAGGAGTAGAAGATACAAAAAATAAGAAAAATAATGTTGTATATAAACCTAAATCAAAAGCAGTTTCAACAGAATACACTGATGATTTAGATGATTTTTAAAAGTTAAAAATTAAAGTATGTTAGTTGCAAATTTTACAAGTAGAATCCCTACAATGGGTGAATGGTTGCCCATTCTAAATCTTGCGAACTGCTGGAAGCCCTCCAATAACTAACATATTAAAAGGGTAATCAGCAGCAAAGCTAGAAACTAAATGTTTCTAGAATGTTCAACGACTAACTATCAGAAACTATTTTATAGAATATGATAGACACGAGCACAAGATTTAAAAGATATAGTCTGAACTTACATGATGGTAAAATGTAAGAATTATAGGATAAAGAGCCTATAAGATAACATATTGCAAACAAAAACTTATGAAGATTGGTCAAAGTATCTTGGTTCTAAGCCAAAGAGACTTGGTGTTGTCGCTCGTATGTATACAGATAATACTCTTAACTTCATCACTGATGGTTTAAGAAATATTTTCTATAAAGATGAGAAAGCTAGTCAATATCAGCTTTCAGAATCTTTACTATTTGAGTGGGAAGTTGAGACAAACAACATCAAGCACGTAGAGTTCGCTGAAGAGCCTCTTGAGGATGGTGAAAATGGCACTGAGATCACTATGGCATTTAAAGAAAATTATTATCAAAAATATGATATTTTCCGTATTGATGGTAGTAAGCAGCAATGCCAAGTGTTAAGTCGTCCTATCCGCAAGCGCGATGATTATTGGGAGGTACAAGTTCGTCTTATTGACAACTCTTATGATACAACTCTTGATAAAGATGCTTGTCAACCAGGTATGACTACTACATTCCAGTCTGTAGCTATGCCTGAGATGTCTGAAGAAGGATATTCAAAATTTTAGAGTCAACATTGGCTCCTTGCAGCTTAAGGCTGCTCGAAGAAGTTCTTTAATTGCTGGAAATTAAATAAAAATTAACAATCAGCAGCAAATATTAAGATTATGCAAACGCAAAGCGGAGCACTTAATAATGTTCAACGACTATTCCGCAAGGAAGTAGATAGTTTAAATTATCGAAATGGGAACTAACTTAATAAAAAATATGAAATACATTGTTTATCAAACAACAAATTTAATAAATAACAAAATCTACATTGGAGTACATAAAACTAAAGATCCTAATATATTTGATGGATATATTGGAAATGGAATAGTAATTAGTAGTCCTAGTAGTTATATGAAACCAATAACTCCTTTTCAATATGCTGTAAAAAAATATGGAGTATCTAACTTTAAAAGAACTATAATTAAAATATATGACACATTAGATGAAGCTTTTTCATTAGAGTCTGAAATTGTTGATTATGATTTTGTAAAAAGAAAAGATACTTATAATGTAGCTTTAGGTGGTGGAGGAGGTAATCAATCTTTTATAGCAATAAATCAATTTAACGCAGAAGGAACTTTAATAAAGAAATGGAGTTCTATTATAGAAGCTTCTGAGTTTTTAGGAGTTTATCATACTGCTATATGTAGAGCATATAAGGAAAAAGGCTCTTGTAAAGGATTTTATTGGAGTACTAATGAAGTTATAGATATATCAGAATATACATATCTAAAAGGAACAATATGTTACAAATATGATTCTGTTTCGGGTAAATGTATAGATATTTATAATTCAATTCCAGAAGCTGCTAAAGAGAATAATGTTTTAGAAAGTTCTATACAAAGAGCTATAAAAGCAGGTTATAAAGTAGGAGAGTTTTATTATTCTTCTAAACTTTTAGAAGAATATAATGGGAAACCAAAAGTTTCTTTAAAAAATAAAACACTTTATATATACTCTTTAAATGGAGATTTTGTTACAGAATTAAAAAACTCTAAGGAAATTTGTAATTTTTTCAAAATAAATACCTTAGGAGGAGTAACAACTGCAATTAGAGCAGAAAGACCTTATAAAGGTTATCAATTATCTTTAGACAAAGTACAACAGTTGCCGAAAGTTGTTGATAAAAAGAATATAAAGAAACGTGTTGGACGTTATTCTTTAGGAGGTGATTTATTAGAAGAATTTGATTCAATAGAACAAGCAAAACTTGCTTGGGGAAGTGGAGCACAAAAATGTGCTCAAGGAAGGCAACAACAATGTAAAGGATATTTATTTAGAATAATAAGTTAATGATATAGTCTATTATTTTTAATTAAATAAGCAAATGGAGCGTCATCGTAATTTCATGACTACATTCCGTGCAGATACTAGCTGGTCTAGTCTCTATGCTATTCAAGAGAATGTATTTATGAGTATTTGTGATGATAAAGACCAATCAAAGACTGAAGGTGTATATAAAATGCTCAAGAAGGAGAAAGAGCTTCTCGATACCTTTATGTACGCTTTGAATACAGGATTAGCTTTCAACAAAGGTAACATTGATGTTAACGGAAAGGCAACTATAAGCGATCCTGATACAGGTAGACCTGATCATTTAAGTTTCGTCGCTTAATAAACGGGTCGGTAAATTGAAAAATTTACAATAATTAATTTCTTTAATTGCTGGAAAAACTAATTACTTAATTAGTCAATCAGCAGCTAAATATCTCATAAAACAAGCTTGAATAAGTAGTTGAGATATAAGTTCAACGACTAGATTTTTAATCGTACACTAAATAAGTGGAAATGGGAAATAACTTAAAACATATTTTTTTATGAAATATATAGTTTATCAAACTATTAATAAAATCAACAATAAAATTTATATTGGAATGCATAAGACTGAAAACCCTGAAATATTTGATGGATATTTAGGATGTGGTGCTTATGCTAATAAACCATCTAGTTACAATAAAACTAATTATCATTTACATAATGCTATATTAAAATATGGTCCAAATAACTTTTATAGGATTACTTTAAAAGTTTTTGATACACCTCAAGAAGCATTTGAACTTGAATCTAAATTAGTAACAAAAGAATTTATTAAAAGATCTGATACATATAATATGACACTTGGAGGATATATTCCACCTATTGTTACAAAAACTATTTATCAATTTGATATACAAGGTAATTTAATTAAAACCTGGGAATCTATTAAATCTATTACTAAATTTTATAATTGTAATAAAGATAGAATTGCAATGTGTATAAAAGATAAAAGAAGTTTTAACAATAGTTATTGGAGTGAACAAAATTCTATTAGCGTTTCTGAATATAGAATTAGTTCTCGAGATGCTATATTTCAGTATAATTCAGATGGATTATTACTAAATTCTTTTAAAAATATTTCAGAAGCATCTCAAAAATTAGATTTAGATGCTAAAGCTATTACTGCATCAGCTTTTGAAAAACATAAATATTCAGGATATTATTTTTTACATTCAGATGTTACTATAGAATCTGTTTTAGAAAATATAAACAATAGAAAAAAAATAAATCAAGTTAAAGTATATAGGTATTTACCTACTAAAGAATTTGATTTAGAATATGAATCTTTATCAAAAGCAGCTAAAGAAAACAATACAAGTACAGGTAATATTATTAGAGCTATAAAATCAGAGAGACTTTGTTCTGGATATAGGTGGAGTTACGAAAAGAATGATATTATTCATTCTTATAAAGAACGAGAATTAAATCCTATAAAAATAGCTCAGTATGATAAATCTGGAAATTTAATTAAAATTTGGGATACTGTTTCTGAATGTCAAAAAGAATTTCCTGCTTGTAGGAAAGTATGTAATGGAACTAGAAAAAGTACAAAAGGTTTTATTTTTAAATATGTCGATTAAGTTAAAGATATAGTCTAAACAATATAGTGATATATTGAATATTTGATTTATATAGGCGAAGGACTCATTCCTCAGATTGAAGCTGCTGCTAATAAGTACGTTTATTCTAATAAGCCTACTTTACAGCTCTTTAATATGATGATGAGTGATCTTTCTGACAAATGTCAGAACGATACAGGTAATAAGATAATTATTATTTGTAATCGTAAGTTCTGGAATGATATCCAGATGACTTTAGGAGAGTATCTTGCTAATTTCCGCACTGACGGAACTTACATGTACTCTAAGAATGCAAATAAAGGCATGGGTGGCTATGTTAAGGTAGGTGCTACCTTCGACACCTATGAATATGCTGGAAATCAGGTTACTTTTGTTGTTGATCGTGCTCTTACTCGTGAATATCCTACAAAGGGTTACGGTGTAAGTATTGATTTAACAGCAGACAAGACTTCTGGCACACCTGCAATCGCAAAATTTAGCCTTACCGGAAAAGATTTTATGACAAATAAGATCACAGGCGTAGGCGGATATGATGGTAAGACTTCAGGTGAAGTTGCAAGCAACGTAGCTGCTAGTAAGCTCGTTATGATGGGCTGATCGATTCCTGCGCGGTCCATCGTTAAAAAATTCTTTTAATTGCTGGAAAAGCTCATAATTTATATTAACTACAACATAATCTGAAAAGATAAATGTGAATGTTTTAAAAATAATATAAATGAGAAAATCAGCAGCCAAGTGTTACTTGTAATACCTTTAGGTAGTAGTAGCGAAGGTTCATCGACTAGGCGAAAGCCATAAGTTAAATTATAAATTTAAACTGAAATGGAGAATAACTTAAAATGGATTGTATACTGTACTACTTGCAGTATCAATAAAAAAATTTATATCGGAGTGCATAAAACAAACCCAGACATATATGATTATTATTTAGGATGTGGTTGTTATGCAAATAATAGTGCTACTTATAATAGAGCAAAAACAGTATTTCAAAGAGCTGTTTAGAAATATGGAGTAAAATCTTTTACTAGAACTACAATAGCTATTTTTGATAACGAGGATGATGCTTATGCACTTGAAGCTGATCTTGTAAATAAAGAGTTCTTGCAAAGAACTGATGTATATAACACAGCTTTAGGAGGTAAAAGTGGTGGACAAATTATTCTACGAATCCCTTGTTATTTATATAGTTCAGAAGGAAATTTTATCAGAGAGTATGATTCCTAGCTGAGTGCTTCTAGGTCTTTAAATAGAAATCTAAGAACTATACAAAGAGCTATAAAAGATAAAATTAAATGTGCAGGTTATTTTATTACTGATGTAAAATACAATACACTAGATATATCTAAAATGCACAATTATGAAGGTAGTTATAAAATTCCAGTATTCCAATATGATGAATATGGAAAATATGAGTGTTGTTATGAATCTATAAAAGATGCTGCAAGATTATTAAATTATGATGATACTTGTATTGGAAGAGCTATTAAATTAGGAATACAATATAAAGGAAAATATTTTACTTCTGTATTTGATTTAGAATTTAGTAATGCTAAATCTAAAGAGATTAATCACACTGAAATACATTAGTATGATCTTTTTGGAAAATACATTGCTTCATATAAAAACATGCAAGAAGCTAAAAATACTTTAGGAATTAAAGCAAATATTTATCAAGCAATAAGATTGAAACAAATATGTGGAGGATTCCAATGGAGTTTTGAAAAACTTGAAAAAATAGCACCTATAAAACCTAAAGCTGGTAGAGCTAGAAAAATTGGAAAGTTTGATAAAGATTGGAATTTATTAAAAGAGTATAAATCTTTAGCAGAGTGTAAAAAGGAAAATGGTTCTGGAATGTAGCATGTATTAAGTGGAAGAAATGAATTTGCAAAAGGATACCGATATAAATATTTAAGTTAAAGATATAGTCAGTTGATCTTCAATTAAAGGTCAGACGCAGGCATTGCTGCGTTTACTCCTTATCGTTCAGTTATTGTTCGTGAGGCGTAAGTATAAAAATAATAATAAGATTTAATAGATCAGCAGAGGAGGGCCTTAAACCCCCCTCCTCTGTATATTTTTAATGTAAAATGAATTAATATGAAAAAGGTTACTAAGACCGATATTGTGTTTAATGACAAAATTATTACATTAAGAAGCGTATTTGACAAGGCTAATATCAAATATGTAATTCAGCCTTGTAAGGATAAATATGGCAAATACCCTTCTTGTATAAAGAAAGTAAATTCTCAAGGAGATATGATTATGAGTGAAGCAGAGCGTAATGCTTTTTCTGAAGGAACAGCAGCTTTCTTCCCTGAAGATCATTTCTTTGAATTAATGAGTGGTAAAACTTATAATTTAGATGACATGTGGGAATCAGCCGAATGGGAGGCTATTAAAAATTGTCCTTTGATTGCTAAAAGCCGTGATGAAAAAGATGCTAATGGTAATCTTATTATAGATGGTACAAAAACTACTCGTAGTAAAGCAGGACGTAATGGTGTAGCTGAACTTTATATCGACAGACCTGGACTTGAAACTCAACGTAGAGTTTCTCGCAAACAGACAGTTCATAAGGCAGAATCCTTTATTTATGATGATCCACATGGTTCAGAAGGTCGTCTTAATATGGCTAAATTACTTGGTAAGAATATGAGCAATCAGCCAGATGCAGATGTACTTGATTTCTTACTTAGAATTGCTGAAAAAGATCCAGAGAAAATTATCGGGCTTTATACAGGAGACGATATATCATTACGACTTTTGTTTGTTGAAGCAAAAGATAAAAAGGTAATCTATATTAAAAATAAGCTATATTTATATGGAGATAATATTGTTCTTGGAGCTACTGATGATGCAGTAATTGCATGGATGAAAAATCCTAAAAATCAAAAAGTTCTAGAACTTATTAAAAAGGATACATATCCTGAATATTATTCAACTACAGAAGAAAATTAAAAAAATATATGACAGCTAGAGAATGTTGGGAAGGATTACTTACTGAATTAAGTAAAGTAAATGCTCCCAGTATGTTACTTTCTGACTTTAATTATTTCTTTAATAAAGCCTTATTACAATTTGTTAATAAGCGTTACAACTATTACGACGTAAATCAAGAAAGTTCTGATGGTTTAAGGGTACTTAAATCTTCTGCTATTTTAGATGTCAATAAAACTGAAAATTTTGGTTCTTCAGTTGATTTATCTAAACTTAAAGCTGGAGAAGCAGAATTATTTGGAGCTACTTACGATGTTAATCTTCCATTAGATTATGTACATCTTTTAAATTGTATATGTATCTTTAAGGTAAATGATCGTTTTAAATGTTGGAATAAGAACGATTATGTTAAATTTCCAGCTAAGCGATTAACTGCAGATGCTTGGTCTGTAATATGTATTGACTACTACAATAGACCTTTACCTTGGAGACCATATTATTATATACATAATGTAAATATATCTAATGATTTACCAACAAATCCTATAAATAATTCTACTTTATTATCAAGAGATACTGTAGGTACTGACGCTAGTGAAGATTATAGTTCTACAAATTCTAATTTGCCTAGAACTATAAATATTACAAATCTTACAAATAAAAGTACTGTTGAACGTGAAGCAGGACAAAGGTACGGTAATTCATCTCCAATTCGAATGGAAATTAGATATGGGGAAGATGACTCTGTATTTACTTTAGAAAAAGTTGTAATTGATTATATTAAAGCTCCTTAGACAATTAGATTAACACAGGAATAGGTTAACCTGACAAAGGACACTTCGCAAATTATGGAATTTCCTGATTATGTGTGTCAAGAGATAATAAATGAGCTGGTAATGTTGGTAATGGAAAACACTGCCGACCCACGTCTTAGTACTAATTTACAAGTTTCAAAGTCTATTGCAACCCCAGCTCAGCAATAGGCAGCTCAACCATAGGTTCAACAAGCTCAATAGGCTTAGTAACCTAATTAAAAATTTAATATTATGTTTAATTTTACTACAACCAACGTAATTAATTCTAATAAGGATCTTACTACAGGTAAGCCTTTGTGGTCAACTGAAGCAGCTTCTGGTGATAAACCTGCATCTCTCCATATAAAGAGAGTTAATAACTTTAAGCAGGATAGCGTAGAAGCTATTTATAAAGCAGAAGCATCTGATCCAAAGATGGCAAAGATTGCTTTTGACCTTTCTGACGCTAATGCTTCTAAAGGTGATACCCTTCGTATTAGCCTTTATATTGGACTTACCCAAGCTTCTCAGGATTCTCGTTATTCAAATGATTTAATCTTTAAAGGTAAGCCATTTAGCGTAGAGTTTGAGTGGAAGGATGATGCAGCTAAAACTGCAGAAGCTCTTATCAAAATTATCAACAAGTATCAAGTACTTGTTTTTGGTGAGAAACAACTTAAAGCAACTTATGCTGCTGGTGTAGTTCTTCTTGAAGCAACTACTGAGTATCAACGCTTTAGATAGTTTACTCTTGATAAGTTTGATGGCTCTGTAAATCCTTATCCTTATTATAATGGTGAGTGGAAGACTCAGGTTTCTCTCGAAGACCTTACTAAGGTAGATGATGATACTCAAGTATCTGTAACATCTCCTGGTTACTTTGAAGGTAAGGAAGGTTTTGGAACATATTCATATCTTCTCCACAACCTCAGACTTCCTACTTCTATGCGTACTCGTGCATTTGGTATTAATCAGGATGAGACTCCTATTATGGGTGCTAAGTATAATCAGTATACTATTCACTATTGTACCAATCGTGGTCCTCTTGGTCTTAATGCAGTAGGTGATACCGTTAAGTCTGTAACTACTCATGTATTCTATGTACTTGATTCTCTTGCTGCTGATTTTGAAGCAGCACTTGCTACTATTGCACCAGAGGCAGGTATTGTAAATGTACCAGAGTAATAAAAATATTAACTAAAATTTAGGCGAGGGCGTTAATTCGCCTTCGCCTTTTTATTTTATTATATGTGGAATCAAATTGAAAAAATGGCATCAGCTATTTATAATGATGTAGTTAGTGGATTACAAGGTTATCATACTAATTTCTCTATGTCATTAGAATAGCTAGCACAAGATATAGTTGATGAAAGACTACAAGTTTTAAAAGAATATTCTCTTAAAGGAGTATTACCCGTAAAAGATTTATATCTTTCTATTAATTGTATTCCTGTAGATTGTAAAAGTATTGATAGATGTAAATGTAACACTTCGACTGATTGTGATACACCTGCAACTGCTCATTTTGAGATTCCTCAAGTGTTAAATGATTATGGTGATGTAGCAATAGAATATATTGGATCAACAGATAGACAATTACCTTTTATATATTATACTTCACCTGCTATATTCAGACATCGTAAATATAGAAAAAGAGGGAAGAAAAAACCATCTGTTTGGATTGATACAACTCCAAATGAGCATGGAATGTATGATTGTTTTGTTTATAATGCTCCATTATTAAATTCTGTTTCTATTACAGCCATTTTTAAAGACCCAAGACAATTAGAACAATATAATTGTTGTGTTGATATGCAAGATGCTAATTTTTCTTTTATAGACAATGAAGTTAAAAGACGTCTTACTCAAAAGAAAATATAGTATTATAGAAGTTATGCAGCTTCAGTACAACCTAATACTTAGCAATATACTCAAGGATGAATGACTTTCATTATGCACTTTCTCTAATGGAAACACTATATGATATTTCTTTAGAGGAAGATCAATTTGAAGAAATCGCCCTTGTCGCTTGGGGATTAATAGGAAATAAGCGTACTAGATTATATAGATATTCAGTTTGTGTAGATAGTTGTTCTGAAGGAATAGAACTTCCTTGTAATTGTGACATATTAGAAGCTGTTACAACTTCTTTTGAGGAATGGAATCATACAACACATGATACTCCTAATGGAGATATTAATTCAGCATTTGTAGAATCTTACATTGAACATAGAAAGAATTTCAGAAATCCTTTATATATGTCAGGTAAACTTGTTCATTATGAACGAGTTGGTGATAAATTGTATTTCGACAGACCTTATGGAAAAATTAATATTCTTTATAAAGGTCTAGAAGTTGATGATGAAGGATTACCTCAAATTACTGATAAAGAAGCTACAGCAATAGCTACATATTGTGCTTATGTAGTTAAATTTAAAGAGGGTCTAAAAACTAACAATGGTAATATAGTTTAGATGGCAACTGCTTTAAAAAACATGTGGAATTTACAATGCGATTAGGCTAGATCTGATCATTATATGTCTTAGAATGAATGGGACGAAGTATTAGATGCTAAAACTTCTTGGAATAGAAAACAATTTGCTAAATCTTTAAAATTATACAAATGACACATCAATATAGTCTAGGGTGCGCTTTTAATTTGAATGAATTATTTATGAATTTTCCTTGGAAAAAACTGTCTATTAATTGTAAAGATTGTGCAGAAATTATAGGAGATAGACATAGAAGTTATTTAGCAAAGAAAATTTTCAAGGAAAGCCTTAGACTTGTCATAGAAGATATTATAGAAAACAATGTTACGTTTTAGTTACCTTTAACAGGTAATAAAAAATGTAATATGCATATGCATAGAGTTTAGGGAACTGCTTTTAAAAGATTAAGACAGCACGGAAAATGGAAAGATGTAGATATACTTAATTCTAATTTTAGTGGTTATGAAATAGGTTTCTATATGTTAGGAAATAGAACTCCTAGATAGAAAACTGTTTATATTTCTAAAAAATATAAAGAAAGAATCTCAGAATTAACCAATAAAGGTATGTCTTATGGTGATGGAAAAATTGATACCACTATTAAAGATTATTATGAGAAATTATATCTACTCTTTCCTGCTGTTCCTAAATAGGATTTACATAAGATTTTGAGTTTTGCTTGGAAATCTTTATATTTACATAATAGTTACGGCGGTGACGTTCATGTAAATTTTAATGATTTTTGGTGTTATTTTGGTCATCTTAAAAGATCTCCGTTAGAACATTTCTATTATTATAGAAAAAAATTAATTATTAAATTAAGAGTTCTATATTAGAGAAATAAAGTTCCTTGGGATGGCTATTATTATTTTGCTATTACAGAGAATAGATATTAGGAATATTTAAAATAGAAAAATAAAAAAGGACGTCCTAAGAAGTATTTTAATTTCGGAAATATAATGTTATTCTTAATAAAAGATGAATGTAGAATTGATGACCCTTCTACAAAATACATTTTTCGAATACCTTATTTAAGTAAAATAGGAACACGAATTTATATTCCAGAATTAATTACTGATAAAGCAGAATTAATTGAATCAAGAGAGTCTGTAACTTTTAAAGATATTTTAGTAAATAATTTTAAATATGAGTTTTTATGAAAAAAGCTGAGGCAATGAATACATTTGCCGATGGAATGGTAATGGACATTAATCCTTTAGTAATGCCTAACTCAGGATTAAGTAATGCATTGAATGCAACATTAATTACATTCAACGGAAATGAAAATGTTTTATAGAATGACATGGGAAACGGTAGAGTTGAAACAGCTTACCTCCCAGAAGGTTATGTTCCTATGGGAACTGCAGAATTAGGAGGAATAGTATATGTTGTTTCATACAATCCTCTGACAGATAAATGTTAGATTGGCTCTTTCCCATCTCCAGAAAGAAATATTACCTCAGATGAAATTTAGACTCCAAAACAAAGTATTACAAATGAAAGTTTTTAGAGTAATTGGGGTTCACATTCTTCACATAAAGTAATTAAACAATCTATTGTTAAATTAAAATTATTACAAGACTCTAATTCAGATGATGGTATATATAAACTTTATCCTGGAGATAAATATACTATTTATGCTACTAGTTTAGCAGGCAACAAGGATTGTTTATCTGATTGTTAGAAAAACGATGTTAAGGATGGAACTAATACTTTTGGATGTCATCCTAGAAATGTAACCATTCATGTAATATCTCTTGGAGATGATGGTAAAATAACATATTTGGATGACTCTCAGAAATGGAATTATGAAACTGATGAAATGTAGTACTACATAAAAGGAATAAACGATATATCTACAGATGATATAAAAAAAGATATTGACGGTTATAGAAGTCTTGTTACTACTGCTTATAATATATTTAATAGTAAAGTATCAGGAGAATTAGCTTTATTATTTGAAGTAGAAATTATTGATTCATTTGAATTAACTTGGGATGCTGAGGTTGTAGACATTAATACAACTAAATACGATAAAAAAGCTACAATTTATTTCAATACTAATTGGTCTAGTAGTAATTCTATTATTAATCCTAAGTATTTAGTTTTATCAACATCAAAAAGTTTAAATGAAGGTAAATTAGAAATTCCTCCAGAATGTAATGTTGGTTGTTATGGAGAATATGAAGAATCTGATGTAACAGGTAGAATAAATGATGGAGAATCAGATTCTGATGTTAAAATGGAAGTAGGGAATTTTAATTATGATAGTGGAGATTTATCTTCTTACATTTGGAACTATGGAGCTGTTCCAGCTATGTCTTATGGAATTATGCCTCAATATGAAGTTACTGGAAGTATTAATTTCTCAGAAATAGGTTCTGGTAAAATTGAAATAATTCAATGGAAATATTATGTTGAGGATAATGATTTTTATATAAAATTAGGTGTTGATGCTTATCCTGAGAAAAATAAGAAAATATTCGAAATTAAATTAAAATTTATTCCAATAGAAAACGTAAAAAAAGATTTAATAGAAAAAATAATAAATGGAAAAGAACTTCCTGAGGGAACCTATTGTAATTATGTTTATACTATTGATAATAAATCTAGTTATTCAGGTTATTTTCAAGAGTAGCTTCTTTTAGGAAATACAGATTCTTCTACTTGCTTAGAACGTAATAAATTATATTTAGTAGATATAGAATTTAAATACGGACAAGATCCTGAGGAATCTTGTGAATATAGACATTTTTTCAAATTTTTATATACTTGTACTATTTTTAACGAATTTTATTTAACTAGTGAAAATGATTTCAATAACCTTGAACTTAATTCAGTGATTGGGAAATATATATCTATTAAATCAAAAGTTTCTGATCAATTAGATTCAAATATAATAACTTAGGATTATCATCCAGGTATTCCAAAAGATACAAAAACCATAACTTATGGCTGTACTTGGTGTGAAGTAAATCCTAATAGTAATAATAATTTAATAGTAACTAATAATATTTATTTTAATAAATATTCAGAACTATTTAAAGTAAACTCTCAACCTGAATTTACAACAAAATTAGAGTATTCTGAAAATCCAGTAATAAATACTAGTACAGTTTCTTCTGATGGAAAAACAGATTATGCTGAAGAAATATTACCTAAATTAGGGGATAAAGATTGGAAAATTAACAAGGCAAAAGACTGTATTAATAAAAAAAGTTTTTTAGAAGCCGAAGATGGATTTGAATTTTCTCTAGAATCTAAATCAGAAAATCCAGCAAAATTTCAAGTTATAGGATATTTCTTTAATAAACTTAATGCTGGATATACTGAAAAAGAAATAACTATAAAGTAGGCAGTTAAAGCCTTTGTATCGGATAAAACTTCTTTAAACAATGTCGGGTATAATGAAACATTTAAAATTACTGAATGGCATAGTGTATCTGGAGGAAAAAATGAGGGCGGTGATGATTGGACATTAACTTTTTACCAAAAAGAAGCAGATTGGAACACTGCAAAAACTGCAACAGCTTTTAATTGGGATGGTTATTCTGATGCTAATAGTATATCCAATTGGTGGGATTACTTAGCTAATGATCCAGGAAATGTATGGAACTCTATATAGAATACAAAAAATAGTCATTGGTTTCCAATTATTAAATGGCATCAAAGAGATAGAAGTGAAATATGGGATAGAAAAGCTAATAAAAATATAGTTGGAACATGGTCAATATGGGCAACAACAGATAATGGTCATGTAACACCTTTATATTCACGTTATGGTTCTGCAGATGATGCAGCAGATGCTGTTTTGTGTTTTCTTATGCAAATATATTATGTTGATACAAATACAGAAAGTTAGAAAGGAATACGAAATTCATGGATAAATTATATTAGCAATTTTAAAGAAACTTGGAATATTAATATTATAGTATCTACAGATATATCTAATCCTAATGACACTATTACTTTAAATAATAATAAATCCTTATCTGAGATTTGTGAAACAGTTAAGAAAATAAATGAAATATAGAATATAAATTTATCAACAAATAATATTGACGCAACAGGTTTATCAATTTAGAAAAACAATTATTCTTTTTCACATACATTTAAAAATAGTTCATCTAAAGTATTAGAAGATTATTAGAATGATAAAAAAGCTGAAGTTGGATGTATATTATATAATAATTGGACAGGTGAACAGCAAACATTAGAAGGAACTAAAAATTCTAATAATATGTATATAATAGATTCTTCTACTAATACAATTTATCAAGCAAATCCTATTAATGTACAAAAGTTTTTAAAGAAAAAAGTAAGTAAAACATTTGTTGGTGAAAATATAAAGATTTCTGGAGGTTAGTTGAGTAATATTTCAACACAACTTATGAATCATATGGCTTTTTAGGATAACAAAATTGTTTTCAAAGAATCTGGATTAACAGGAGAGCCTACTATACATTTTAGTGATACAGATAATGATGGTTCATGGGATATTACAAATAATACTACATTAAAATTTCCTATTTAATAATGAATACACCTACCTCTAAATTATATATAAAGGTTTTAGATTCAGATATGCAATTTGGAATTGGGTTAAAAGTATTACCTACTAAAGGAAATTTAGTTTATGAATACAATCCTTTTCGAAATTACAGATTAACTGAAACAGCTTATTATTATAAAAATAAATTATATAAACCTCAAGAATTATTAGCAGAAATAGCAGTAGAACAAGAAGATTGGGCTTCTAAAACTACCAAAGAATGTATTGAATACATATCTAAACATGGAGGAAATTCTTGGAATAAAGAATATTTTATAATTCCAGAATCTGAAACAGATCCAATCCTTATGGAAGAAGGAGAATTAGCTGATTTTGATACTAATGAATTATCTTTTAGTATTAGTAATCCTGTCAACATTCTTCCTCAATATTCTTACGATAATTCTGTTAATTTAATTTTTAATGATGGTAAGAATTTACCAAGATTAGTAAATTCTAGATTTAGTGCAACTGAGAAAAATAAATATCAAATTATTGACAGAAAAGGAAACAATGATACAAATATTTATGACCAAGGTGCACAATTTGATATAGATACATCTCTTTATAAAAGAGTTGAAGAAATTCCTACATTAAAATTTGTAGGAATTATAGAATCAGGAAAACTATCTGTAGGAAATTATCATTTTTATTTTAGATATTCTGATGCAGATGGTAATGAAACTGATTTCGTAGCAGAATCAGGATTAGTTTCTATTTTTATAGGAGGTAGTCCTGATTCTATTAAAAGTGGATTTAGAAATGAATGTGCAAATAAAGGAGTTTAGTTTTTGATAGAAAATATAGATTCCTCCTACAACTATGTTACAGTATATTATACTAAATCTACTAGTGATATTAATTAGAATGCTGTAGTAACTACTCATAGGATAAATTAGAAATTTATAGTAACAAACTCATCAACATGTTTAATAACTATATTAGGGTATGAAGATTCATCACAAGTTGATAATTCTGAAATTAATCCTATGTACCTATTAGCATCTTCTGCTGCTGCATAGGAACAATGTTAGAATATGTTATTTTTAGGTAATATAACTAAACCTGAAATTCCATATAATGAATTAGAAGATTTGTCTTTAAGATTCCTTCCCTATATAACAAATAAAGATTATGATTTATCTATTAGTACTAATTATGATATAACTTCTACTTGTAAAGGTTATTATGATACTAAATTCATTTATAATTATACTGGATATTGGAATCATGAATATTATAGATTTGGTATAGTTTATATAATGTCTGATAATTCTCTTTCTCCTGTATTTAATATACGAGGAATAGGCAAATTAAAAACACAAAAAGAAATGGATAACTTATATACTGAGTTTCCTTTTTATAATGACGATCTTAAAACTAGCAGAAAATATATAAATTATGAAGAAGATACTTATATATTAACTCCAGAAGGCGAAGAAGGCGAAAAAGGCGAAGAAAGGAATTAGAGTTTAAATCTTGAAAATGCAAAAGGTGTTGTTTGTTTAGATTATGAAGTAACTGGTGATGAATCTAAATAGCAAATATTTGGAATTGGTATTAAAACAAAAAAACAAGTTATTGATTATCTTTATAATAAATTGCATATTAAAGGATTTTTCTTTGTAAGACAAAAAAGAATCCCAACAATTCTTTGTCAAGCTTATACTATTGGTATAGATCCTCAAAGTAGAACTCCTATTTTACCAATAAGTGAAAATTAGTTTGTTGCTGAAAGAATACTTAATGATGATAGACGACTTCTTCATGATTTTACAAGTAGACTTTATAAAGATTTTAAATATAATCTAGTAAGAAAAGAAGGAGCTATATGTCCTGAATATGATATAGATACTCCTTATTATAATTCTATATTTACTGGAACTGAATTTCCTGTATATGAAGCTGATTTTTAGTCACCTAATAATTATTTATCTAATATGGGAGATAGACATTATTTTTCAATAGGAACATCAAAACGTGAAAATGATGCTCCTTATGTTACTAAAATCATAGGAGTTGAAGATAATGTCAAATTAGTAAATATAGGTAATAAATTGTTTGCAGCTAGAGCGGGTGAAGCAGAAGAAGCATTTAGATTTGAATACCTAAGTGAAAAAACAGAAAAAACAGAAGCAAATAATATAATAAGAGGTTCTTTTGGACCATATTTAGGTATTACTGGTTATCCTTACTGTGGAAAAATTATAGATATAAAAATACCAGGATTTAATCATTTATCACAATCTGAAGTTTTTAAAATCAGATATAATGATAAATCTCCATTTTATGCTATATCAGAAAGAATTGCTATTAAAGATATTAGTAATTATTTTAGTGGTTTTCTAAATGAATTAGATAATGAAGACAAAGATGTATATTTAGAAAATTCTTTATATAGAGGAGATTGTTATATTTGTCAGTTTACACATAGATTAAATCGTAATTTCCAAGATCCTTCATCTCCTGCAAATGATAAGATTGTTGACCCTAAATGTTGGTCTGATAATTTTGAGTATGCTGATGGAGTTCTTAAAAAAGATAAATTTGATAGTATTAATTTAGGTGATGTTAATGCTATACAAATGGGAATGTGGGTTACATTTACAGTAAGATCTACTAACAATTTATGTATTCGGGCTATAGATGAATCTAATACAGATGAATGGGGAATATTTGGTAATTACAGAACATTTTATCCTTATGGACCTATGTCAGCAGAAGGTGCATACAAAATACCTGAAGCTTTATGTGTTAATAAAGGATTTAGTAAATCAGTATCTGAAAGAGTTAATTTTGAGGTACCTGATGTTCCTGCAATTAAAAATGATTTTACAAATAGAATAGCTTATTCAGATATTCATGTTAATGATGCTTTTAAAAATGGATATAGAGTATTTAAAGGAACTCATTATAGAGATTATCCAAAAACATACGGTTCAATTACAAAATTAATAGAATTACAAGGTAATTTAGTTTGTGTATTTGAACATGGTGTTGCTTTAATACCTGTTAATGAAAGAGCTGTTGCAGGAGAAGGAAGTGGAGGTAATATTTATATTAATACATCTAATGTACTTCCTGAAAATCCAAAAATCATATCTGATACTTTTGGTAGCCAATGGAGAGATTCAGTTATAAAAACTCCTAGAGGAATATATGGAGTTGATACTATCGGCAAAAAGATATGGAGAACTAATGGTTAGGATTTTGAATGCATTTCAGATTTTAAAATCCAAGAGTTCTTAAATTTAAATATTTCACTTACAGAAAGAGAATTAGACCCTATTATAGGAGTTCGTAACGTAAAAACTCATTATAATAAGTTTAAACATGATGTAATGTTTACATTCTATGATAATCTTCATGGATTTGAAGAAAAAGTATGGAATGTTTGTTTCAACGAGTTAATGCAAAAATGGATTACTTTTTACAGTTGGGTTCCTAGTTACTCTGAAAATATATATAATTAGTATTTCAGTTTTGATAGAAATACATCAAAATGGATTACAAAGTTAGGAATAAGTAAAACAGATTCTGATTTTGCAGATGGAGTTACTTTAAGTAATAATATTATTCCTAATGATGCTAAAGCTGGAGATATAGTTGGGTATTTATCATTATCTAATAGAACTATACCTTCAGGAGATGGAGTAAGCTATGATATAAGTTACTCATTAGAAAGAGATAACTTTAGAAATGATAAATATTTTAGAATAGATAAAGTTTCCAAAGGAAATTCTATTTATGATAAAAATGAAGATGGAACTACAAAATGGGCATTGTATTTAAAAGTAGATGCTACAGAATTATGTTCTGAACTTTATGTAAGAGGTAAAAAAACTATTGAATCTGGAAAAGTTGATTATGAAAAATTAATTGAAGAAATTAATGATAATACTAAACCAACTTGGATAGAACACTGTGTTAAAAATTCAGAATATGTTGTTTGTAAAGATGAAAGAGGAAGAAGAATAAATTTAGAAAAGAAATACAATTATAGTACATTAGTTAAACTTCTTAATATTAAAGCCACAATTTTAACTACAATTGATAGGACAGATGTTCCTTTAGCAGAAGCTTATACTACAGGTATTACAAACCAATAGTATGTAGAATCTGGATATTATGAATCAGTAATAGCTGTATCTCCTAAATATAATCTTTAGTTCTTAACTACTGATTTCTGGAAACATGGACAAGCAGGTATTATTGATTGTGCAGATACTATTAATCCTACTTATTGGTATGGTAGACAACATCCTTTTGAATTTGAATTTGTTGTTGCTGATAATCCACAATTACATAAAATTTTTGATAATTTAGAAATCATAAGTAATAACGCAGAACCTGAATCATTCCATTATGAAATAGTTGGTGATTGCTATAGTTTTGCTAAAGATAAAAAAAATATGTATATTCGTTAGGAAGCAACTAAAGAATTATATCAATATAATGGATGTGATATTCTTTATGATACTAATTATATTGATTAGAATAAAGAAGTACATAGACCTATAGAAGGTAAATTAGATTCAGATGGAAAACAAGTATACGATAAATCTACTATATTCCCTCTCTATTATTCAAGAGAAGATACTTTTAATGAAATTGAAGATTCTTATAAAGAAATGACAGCAGCTAACAAAGATTATGAATCTTTAGCTGGAGCTGAAATTGTTAAATATAATAATCTACAAGAATATCGTATTTGGAATCATGCTAAAGCTGCTGATATTACAAAAGTGGGAAGAATGTAGGGTAATATGCAATATAAAGAGGATAAATGGGATGTTCAAATTAATCCGATTAATATTGTAGAACGTAACGAAAAAGAATGGGGAACAGAAGATAGTACAGGAGGAACAGATTTAAATCCTAATAAAATACCTATTGTTTTATAGACTAATAGTATTCCTTCTGAGGTTTGTGATAAAATTCAAAGAAAAGGTACTGATATTCCTAAAAATTCTGAGGATAGAGCTATATATTCATGGGAGGTTGCAGGATTTAACGATTCTTCTAATAGTTCTGTCAAAGTAAAAGATAAATGGGTAAAGATTAGGATAAGATACTCTGGTGAGAAATTAGCAATTATCACTGCAATACGAACATTTTATAGTGGAAGTTATTCATAATGTGGTATTTAAAAAAACAAAAACCTTTAAAATGCCAAATGTTTGGCACTAATGCTAGTAGTTTCTCTCTCAATAAAAATTTCTAGATGCCTAGTTTAACTTCTTCGCCACTTGCTACGTTACTAGGACAAACTCCTGAAACTAAACCAGATTTTTTTAATTTTAATGCAAATATACAAAATTCTCAAAATTAGACTAATTCTACAATAATTAATCCTGTTAAATCTTTTACTGATACGGGTAGTAAAATAGTAAATGATTCTGCTTTAACATTAGGTTCTACATTAAGTCAATCTTCGGATACACTTACTAAAATATAGGGTCAATAGATAAAAAATGATGCTATAACAGACTCTACAGGAGAGAGATTTAAATCAACAGAAGGTACTGATACTAAAGATGTTGATACTGAAAACAAATTTAGTACTTCTGATGTTCTTAATTCTGGTTTTTCTGCATTAGGGAAAATAGGAGAAAAAGTAGGAGGTACTGCAGGACAAGTAATGTCAGGTGCTAGTAATGTTGGTTCTAGTATTATTAATTTAACAAAGACAGCAAAAGCTGCTGGAGGATTTAAGAATTTGTCTGGACTTGCTAAAGGAAATGCTGTTGCAGGTGTTGCAGGAGCTGCTTCTGATATGATCAGTAGTTTTATGCCTCAAAAAACTGAATACGATGGACCTAAAGGCGATATTACATAGACAATGGATAGTGTTTATGATAGTATATCTGACGCTGCAATGTCTATACCTGGACCAGGTATGATGATCGGTGGTATTATGAAAGCAGGAGCTCTTTTAGGAAAAGGAATGAATGCTTTAGGAGGCGGTACCGATGGAATGTGTGTTTGTGCTGGAACAAAAGTCTTTAAAGCAAATGGAGAGATAATTAATGTAGAAGACTTAAAGAAAGAAGATGGCATTCTTGGTTGGGATGGTAAATAGGTGGTTCCACAATTAATACACGACTTTATAGAACCTAGACAAAAGAAATGTGTAGAAATTGTATTAAAGAATGGATATTCTATTAAATGTAGTATTGACCACCCTATTTTAATAGATAATTCAAAAACTTGGGAATTTAAAAGAGCTGATAAATTAAAAATAGGAGACCTTGTAGGACTTGCTAATAATATAGATTATTGGGGAAATATTAATATTCCCGAAGCTTATAATATAGGCAAAGAAGGTATTTTTAAAAATATCAAAAACTTTGATAAAGTTTCAATTTGTAATCTTTTAGCAGGAATATTTGATGTAAATGGTGATATATCTGTAAATAAGGGAAATTATTCTATAACTTTATATTCTTCTCTTTTAGAAGAAATTGCAATACAATTTCATAAATTAGGAATATTTTCTATTATTAAAACAGATAAACATTATCTAAAAATACAGGATATTCCTTCTATTATTAAATTCTATGAGTTAATTCCTTTAAACGCATCTGATAAAAAAGAATAGCTTAAGAAAATATACAATACATTAAAAGACAAGGAAACCTTTAACCGATCTGAAGCTACTCAATGTGAAATAGTATCTATAACACCTATTGGTATACAAACTGTGTATAATCTACAAGCTGATTATAATCACACTTATTTAGCTAATTGTATTATTACACACAATACTTCTACAGACGCAATTTTAGGTAGTTCTTTCTTTAACTTAACACCTATGGGACTAATAAATGGTTTTGGTGGTAAGAAAGCTGATACTATTACTAAAAACACTGATGCTTTTGAAACTGTAGGTGGTTCCTATTCTGGAGCTAATGCAAAAGTTGATGATGCACTTACTAAGAGTGGTAAAAAATATGGTTTATTTAGTAGTGGTGCAAGACAAGAAGCTAATCGTGAAATCGCAGAAGCAAAAAGGCAACAAAAAGTTGTATCTGAAATTGCTGATTAGAGTAGAGTAAATACAACTTTACAACAATCTATGTCTGCAATTAATGCTAATAGACGAAAATTAGCATTAGAAGGTGGTTACGATTAGGCATCTATACGAGCTGGTAAACAAGGTATGAGCATTGAACATACACCTACATAGATTGAATTAATCTCTCCTGTTTCTAAATTTAAAGAAGGAGGATCAGTTAATGTATTACCTGTAGGAGCTTTGCATGCTCGTAAACATCATATGGATGTTGAAGGTATTACTGAGAAAGGTATTCCTGTTATAGATAATCGTGGTGAACAATAGGCAGAAATTGAGCATTCTGAAATAATATTTAGACTAGAAGTAACTCAAAAATTAGAAGAATTAGAAAAGAAATATAGTGAATCTAATGATGATAAATATGCTTTAGAAGCAGGAGAACTTTTAGTAGAAGAAATATTGCATAATACAGATGATAAAACTGGTCTTATTAGTACTCTTAAACAAGGTGGAGTTATTAATTCTAAAACTACTATAGTTCAATCAGATATAGATAAAATGGTTAAACAAGCACTTATTAATATATTAACATAGTAATGAAACAAAGTCAAGCTTTAATGTATAATATACCTATTTTTAATATAGGAGGTATACTTGCTAAAATAGCAAAATCAGCTAAAAACATACAAGGACAAGCTAATTTAGTAGGAAAAACAAAAAATCCAGAATTATTTAATCTGTTAAGCAAGTTAGCAAAAAGTTAGAAAGGTGGAACAAAACTTACAGAAGAAGAATCTAGAAAGTTAGTAACATTAGTTCAAAACTATAGAAGAAAGAATGTGCATTACCAAGCACGAAGAAAAAAGTTTAATGAAGCTTTATCTGAACGAGCAGCTGCAGAACGAGCAGCTACTGAAGCTGCAGAGAAAGCTGCAGCAGAGAAAGCAGCTACTGAAGCTGCAGAGAAAGCTGCAGCAGAGAAAGCAGCTGCTGAAGCAGCAGAGAAAGCAGCTGCTGAAGCAGCAGCAACAGGTGTAGTTGGAAAAACAAAACATGCTGTCACTGCTGCTACATCTGCAGCTCAAGGAAGACTTGCTAAAGCTTGGGGAGTTGTTAAAAGACACCCTTGGATTACAGGAGGTACTCTTTTAGGATTAAGTAATGGTACTGTTAGACAGGGTATTGGAACAGGATTAAGTTATTGGACAACTCCAGTTAGTCAATGGGATTAGATTGGAACGCAATCTCCAACTGGATCTCAAATGCAAATAAGATTAAATGATGGTTCAATTGTACCAATAACAATGGGAGATGATGGAATTTTAACATTTGGTTCTACAACGGAAACTGAAGGATCAGATCCTACTGCAGACGCTATTGCTCAAGCTATCGCTGAAGCTAATGGTACAGCTAGTACTGGTGCAGCTAGTACTGGTGCAGCAACTACTCAAGCTCCATCTCTTGGTTCTTTTGCAACCAATGAAGAATTGAATGATGTCTTTGAAGATGACGCATGGGATCAGTAATTATAAATAATAAAGAATATAAAGTAAAAGAAGCTAAAACTGAAGAAGAAAAACGCAAAGGATTACAAGGAGTAGAAGAGCTTCCTGAAAATGAAGGAATGCTCTTTTACTTTGATCCTGATGAGGAAATTACTATGTGGATGGATAAAACTAAAATACCTCTTGATATTATTTTTATAAATGAAGATTATGAGGTAACTAAAGTTCATCATGGTATTCCTAATGATAAAACCCAAATATCATCTCCTGAAACTGCTTATGTTTTAGAAGTAAATCAAAATTCAGGTATTAAAGTTGGAGATGAGGTTGATTTTGATGATAATGATAAACCTCCAATTATGAAAGTTTTGGCTCCAGATGGTAGTACTTAGATGGAATTATGGGGTGGAGAACGTATAGTTAGTAGACGTGAAACCAAAATCCTTATAAAAAAAGCAAAAGCTGCAGAATTAGTAAAAGATACTCCTAAATATAAAAATAAATGTATTTCATTAGGTAAATATATGTTTAAAGTATTACGAGGTTAGGATAATAGACCTAATGAATATGTAGAAAATAAAAATGCTAAAACCGAATAATAAGTTTGGATTAATATAAAATATAGGTTATTTTTGTACATAATATTAACAATTTAATTATATATAATTATGAATATTACTTATAAAAACGCAGTAAAAAACGTAAAGAAATTTCAACAAGGTGGTCCAATGGGTCCAGAAGGTGCTCCTGCAGAAGGTGCTCCAGAAGGAGGTGAAATGCCAGCAGAGGGCGCACCTGAAGGTGGTGCTCCAGAAGGTGCTCCAGAAGGCGGTGGTGAGGATCCAATTGCTCAGTTAGTGCAAATCTTCGCACAAGGACTTCAAAATCAAGATTGTCAGATGCTTGCACAGGGTGCACAAATGTTTATGGAACTCGCTCAACAAATGCAGGGCGGTGGTGGTCAACCAGCACCAGAAGGTCAGCCTGTATTTAGAAAGGGTGGTAAACTTGCATACAGAATTAAATATTAATTATTAATACTCATTAAGAGGAAGTGGAGATACACAACTCCTCTTCCTCTTTTTTCATATATGGCAGAAAGTACACAATAGGTAACACCTACTTTATATAGTTTCTACGGGAAACAATATGATTATAATGATTTAGCTAAAGCAGCTGATTCTGGTTTAAATGATTATCTTATAACTCTTGAAAGAGGTGTAAAAGATTCTGATAAATTTAAAGCTGCTTATGCTGATATGATGTCAGGAATCAAAGATGGAACCATTACATTTGGAGATGGACATTTTACTGATTCAAAAGGAAGATATACTAATGCAGATAAAGAAGCTAAAGACTACTATGGTTTGATAGCCAACTATATTTATGATAATATGGGTAAGTCTAATGTCTATGAGGCACCAATTTCTCCTGAAGAAGCACGAAAAATAAAATGGGATGATAATAGTGTTAAAACTGCATTAATGAGAGAAATCTATAACAGTGATACTGCTGGTAATTTACAAGATTTCTTAGAATTAGATGATGCTAAGAATGGAGTAAGAGGAATTACTAATCGTTCTACAAGATTAGCTAATGCTTTTCAATCTATTGCTGATAACTGGGATAATACATTCTCTGGTTATTCAGATAATGATAAAAATAGATATAGACAATTATTAGGAGAAGCTGCAACCGCATTAAGAGATGGTACTATTAATGCAGGAGATTATTTAGCTTTAAGTAGAGCTATTGGAGGTGTAGATTTTAGAAGTATGTTAGCTACAGGGTCTCCAACATCTACTGCTACTCCTGATATAAGTTCTTCTACTACTCCTGATATAAGTTCTGCAACTTCTACTCCATCTTCTACATATAAATTAAAAAGAGCATCTTTAAATGCTGATGGATATAGTGCTACAGATATTAATTATATGACAGGATTAATGTCTAAAGTAAAGAGTACCAAAGGACTTATTAACATTCTTAGAAATAGTTTTTATAATAGAAATTATAAATTTGCAAGAGACCCTAGAGTTTATGCAATTTTTAAAGATGATAAAATTAGTAGTAAAGCAGGAATTACTGCAACACTTAATGCATTAAATGCAAGAGGTGTTTTGAAACAAGCAGACCCTTCTAATCCTAATTTAATGTATATACCTGGTCTTAGAACAAAACGAGGTACAGCTTGGGTTTGGGATAAGTCATCAAATCAAATAGCAGAATTGCAAGTAGATAATATTCCTTATTTAAAAGCTAGATTATCTCAAGTAACATCTCATAAAAAAGGAGGAGTACTTTATGCTGAAAAAGGAGCAGAAACTCCTTATTGGTATAGTAGTATAAACGATTATGATAAAAGTAAGTATGGATATTCTTGGGGTAGTACTGCTTATGGAATGGATAAAGATGGCAATTTTATAGATGCATTTGGAAATGCTAATAAAGGATATAATCAAAATCGTTACACTACAGATTCTGGATATAGAGATTTTTCAGATGCTGGAAAAAATATAGCATTAGGTATTGAAAATGCACAAAACTACAAAGACCAAACTTCTAAAATTTTATCAGATTATGATGCTTATATTAATGCTTCTGATAAAAGTGGATTTAATGAATCTAATAATTTATTTCTTCGTTATACTAAATGGTATGACTCTTAGCAAACAAATTCTGCTAATAGATTTTGGAATGGAGATTAGTTAAATTCAAATTGGACTTCTCAAGGTAAAAGCTATTACGGAAATACAACAGGACCTGTTACTGATATTAAAACTCGAATCAATTAGTTAAGAAATGATTAGATGGTAGGTATCGCACATAATAATTTTAAAGCAGAAGGAACTCGATATTTTTATAAAGATAAAGATGGAAATCAACATTGGGTAGATCCTGAAGTAGCAAAAAATTATTAGAAAAAAGAAGGTGATCCTACAAAAACACAAGATGGTTTTACAACTTGGAGTGATTATGAATTAATTGGCCCTGCTCAATAGAAAACAGCACAAGAAACTCCTCAAGGAGATGGTACTCAAATTGATAGAACTGAGTAGACACAAAAACCTAGCAAATGGAATGAACTTTACGGTAAGATTAAAGGTGGTCTTAATAAGCTAGCTCCTTTGGCTTCTGAAGCTGCACGAATGGGATTATCTATACATACTAATAATAAACTTGCAGACATTCTTAGATAGCATACTAAATTAGGTTTATATAATCCTTGGGAATATCATACTCCTATTACTGGAGACTTTGGACAGATGTAGTTTAAATTTAATCAAGCAGCTCAAACTAGAAGTCTAGGTGACAGAATGGCTAGTAGTACTTCTGATGCATCAACTGGTTTTGCTGCATAGTTAGACGCTAATAGACAAGCTAGTAGTTAGGAAACTGAAGGATATTTAGCTGATAATAAAGAAAGACAAAGAACTACAGAAGTTGCTCAGCAACATGCATAGCAAGCTATTTAGGTAAAAAATAATATTGCAAATAAAAATGTTGACAAACAAGTTGACTATGATGAAAAATTAGGAAATATTGAAGCTCAAAGACTCAATGCTAATTGGCAATCCAAAGATAACTTTATTGCTAACAATATATCTGCACCATTAAAAGAACAAGCAGCATACGATCTTTCACAAAAGCGTACTGAAGAAGCTAACAAAAAAGCTCAAAAGCTTCAATTTGATTTAGCTCCGCTTGCAAGACAACAACAATTTCAATCAAAACAATTAGAAAGATATTATACACGAAAAGGTTAGGATTTGTCTCAAGATTATAATTCTAAACTTTTAGCTTGGTAGAAAGTCAATGGAGAGGATGCTGATTATACTCAATAGGATTTTTATAAAAATTATATAAAAGCGTCAAGAGAATTATAGAATCAAATGTATAAAGACCAGTATGATATGTCTGTAGACTAGAGTAATCAAATTAGAACTTTCTATGATAATCTTTATAACAATCAATACACAAGTAATTTTACATCAAATCCTTTTGGAAGTAAAACTACCTCAACTAAAGTTCCTCATTATCAAGAAATATTAAGAGGTGCAGGAATGTTGAGAAAAGGAGGTAAAATTAAACCTCATGTATATAGAACATTAAATTTGTTAGGAATATGAAAATAATACCAAAATTTGCGGGAGGAGGGAGCACAGGCTCCTTCTTCACCGTTTATCAAGCTGTTTAGAATCCACAAATTGGAGGTTATCCTACTAGTACAAAAACATCTAATTCAACAAGTGATTCTGTAACAGTTAAAGATTCCTCAAAAGATTCTTCTGATGAAAAAGAGGATACTAAAGGAAAACTTACAGAAAAAGATTTGTTTAATATGATAAAAGATGTAGAAGGATTGCCTAATGAAATGAAATAGATTATAACTTCATTAAAAAGAACTATGGAAACATAGAATTTAGTAGGTCAATCTGCACAAGATATATCTACAACCTATTTAAATGCTTTATATAAAATTAAAACAGCAAAACAAAATAAAGCTAAATTTGATGAGGCTATAAAAGATGCTAAAACTAATGGTAGTTTAGGAGAGGTTGCTATAGGAATGGATGGAGAATTATATGCTCAAGATGAAAAAGGAAATCCTATTACTATATCATTAAATACATATCTGGCAAATAAAGATAAATATCATTTATTGACTAATTCTAATTTAGCTTACTTGCGTCAATATAATCCAAAACTTGCATTTATGCAAAGTGATACTGTTTTTGAAACAATTACAAATGGTGTTGGATACGAATCATTTCAAACTCTTCTGGATAAAGCTAAATCAAGTCTTGGAAGCACATCTTCGGAAGAAAAAGGAATTGCTGGTCAAGAAGCTTTAGCTGGATTACGAGCATTGTAGGGTAAATCTGATGCAGAAAAACAAGCTTTGCTTAAAAAAGCAAATGGAGTACTTTCTTATGATACATTTTAGGAATCAAATGTTAATCAAGTACAATCTTTAATAACTTATTTGTCTGCTGTTCTTCCTAAACGTGCTAAAGTATGGGCTGCTACTAAATTTGGAACTGACGAAGATAGTGCAACTAAAGCGTTAGTAGGACAATATCTCATGGGACAATTAAAAACTACTACTAAATATGAAGTTTCTGGAGGTTCTAAAGGTTCAAAAGATTCTAATGGCTCAGGTTCATCTAGCTCTGGAATGGGAGATGTTGAATATAATACACCGATGAAATTACTAGAAGGATTGGGAGTACAAAATACATTTACACTTAGTCCAGGAACAACTAGAGCAGTTTAGGTTGTGGCTAACACTTTACCATTAACTGATGCTTAGGGTAAACCTATAGGAGCTAATAAAACATTATCAGAAGCAGTTAGCGGTGAATATTCAGGAATTTTGGATATACAGCATGCAACAATGGGTGGACAAACAATTGATACATCTGCTTTTAATAGTATAATAGTGAGAGATGGAAAAATTAATTCTATTGATTTTCCTTGTATTGTTAAAGCTGATGGAACAATTTTACCTAATACTAATCCTGAAACTTATAAAGCAAAACAATTAGCAGATAGAGAATTGAAGCGTAGAGGTATAGATGTTACTAAACAAGCAGATATTAAGAAATATTATAAAGCAATCAATCTTACTTATTAGAAATATAAATTAGGAGAAGCTTATAATTCAAATGGTGAACCTACAGGAAATTGGAGACGATTTGGAGTAATTAATGTAGATGCTAATAGTAAAGCTTTAGGTATGGGTGATTTAGAAGATAATCCTTTACTTAAAGAAATTACAGATGATGCAACTATTGACAATTTAATTAGTATTACTAAAGATGAAAACTTTAGTAAAAAAGGAATAATAAGTTCATTTACTGGAAACTATGATAGATTTTACAGAGGAACACTTTGGATTCCTTTAGATGTAAACTATCATGCTGCATCTACAGGCACAAAAACTAAGGGCGAAGATGTATATAATACAGAAGTTGCTCAGCAAGCGAGAGATGCTCGTGATAATTGGAATAATGGACCCTCAATTTAATTATGGAAAGAAGAGAACACGATATATTTATGGATATGCTAGCCAATCCTACTGCATCATTTGATACAATGGTAACAGTAGGATTGAATTCCTCTAACACTTCTCTACAGGATAGATCTGTATATGAAGGGAACAAATATGTGTAGGAATAGTTTAAAAATTCAGATGGAGAATTTGATAAGAAAAAATTTGAGCAAGCATATACCATTGCCAAATCATATTACAATAATTTAGCCAATGCTGATTTTAATGAATCTATGCAAAAACAAACTGTTTGGCATAGAGATAGTTTATTAGCACCAGAAGGCTAGAGAGAAAAAGGACCTAGATTCCAAGAATTTAACATGTCTAATCCTATGGAATAGGTATTTGGTTTTGGAACTTTAGGAAAAATTGAAGAACCTACTAAGTCTTTAGATGAATTAGCTCAATCCCATAAAGTTTTAGCTAATCCAACTACAGCAGGAGCAAATTTAGAAAATGCTAAGTGGGAAGATGCTCCTAATGATAACTTTTTCGGCAATTTCTTTGATACTCTTGTTATTGCACAATGGGATTCTGATGGAGAACATATTGACCCAATAACTGGAGAAAAAGTAAAACATGAAAAAGGTGAGCCTAAATTAAATCAAAATGGAGAGTATTATTATGAAAAACTTGATGGGCGTGATGTTTATGGTCGTAGAGTTTTAAATAAAATGAATGTTTTGACAAAAGATGGTTCATTTATGAATAGGTTTGACTTTTTTGATTCAGACGATATTGAACAAAAAAGCATTGCAGGAACTACATTTAAAAATTTAGCTTTAGTAGGTTCCATGTTTATTCCTTATGTTGGTCCTTGGATTGCAGGATTAAGTGTAGCTACATAGTTAGCAGGCTTAGGTGCTACGTTAGGTAAAATGGCTTTAGGAAGCGATAGTCCTGTATTGAATGAGATTGAAGGATGGTCTAAATCTGTAAATAGACAAACTGCAAAATCACAATATGCACAAGAGCATACATGGTGTTGGGAGAATTTTATCAATCTCATAGGTGATACTATGGGACAATTAAAAGAGTAGAGATTCATCTTTGAGAAAATTCCATCTGTATTTAAAGGAGCAAATATGTCTACCAAAGCAGGATAGGCTGAAAAATTAGCATAGCTTGAAGAAAAATATTCAACTGAAGCTAAAGAAGCTATAGATAAATTATTTAAAACTGGTAAAAATGGAACAAACTTTACTAAGAGTTCAATAGAATTACAAGAGATAGCTCCTTTAAAAGCTCAAGCAGAAATGGATTCATTCATTAAAGGATATAATAAACTTGGAGAAGTTCTTAGTAAAGGTTATATGACAGGAATAACTGTAGCTGATACATACGGTGAAGCAAAACAAGCAGGAGCTTCTGATTTGGATGCTACTTTATTAACTTTAGGTTATGCTGCAGGTGAATTTGCTATACTTAATACAGGATTAGGTGAATGGATTTTACCTGAATTGAGAGCAGATAAATATAAAACACAAGCCATTAAAAACGCATTATTAAAATTAGACGATGAAGCTAAGTCTGCAATAAATAACGCATCTAGAGAAGTTAAACAAAGTTACGTTAAACGATTGTTTAATATGGGTAAAAGTATTGCTAACGCTGAATATGCTAATGGAACAAGAACTTTGAAAGCAACTCTTGCAGCAGGTGTTGGAGAAGGTGTAGAAGAAGTTAGTGAAGAAGTTTTAGCTGACTTTTCTAAAGCTTGTTTTGATACAGTTAAATGGTTACAAGGTGATAATGTACGATTAAATACATTTGGATACGACTTTAAAACAGGAAAATGGGATGGTAAAGAAGTTCTTGACAGATATGGTATGTCTCTTGTAGGAGGTGCAGTAGGTGGTTCGTTAACTAATGTCGGTACTAGTTACAAAACTTTCAAAGAACTTGATTCTATGACATCTGAATAGGCTATTCAAGAGTTAGTTTATATGCATAGAAATGGTACTTTAAATAAATTTGAAGAAAGTATTGATAAATCCCAATTAGCTAATCCTGGTAATTCTGCTACTAATTTTGAAGTAAAAGATGGAGTAATATTATATGCTCCAGGAACTTAGGAAAATAATCAAGACTTATTTGCTAAACAAGCATTGCATCAATAGGTTAAAATTATAAGAGATATTCTTGATGCAAATGGAGCAAATTTATCTGATGATTCTATTTTATAGAAACAAACTGAAATGTTAGGAGATTTACGTTTTAATGCTTTACATAAATCAACAACAGCAGGAGGATTTATTAATGAATTTAATAAATTAAGTTCAGATGTTATTAAATTAACAACTCAAATTAATAATCTAGAATCATCTGATTTAGATAGTAATAATGACGGAACGGTTACAGATAAAGAAAAAAGACAGAATGAAGTAAGTCAAGACCATAAAGAACAAATTAAAACATTGCAAAAAACTTTAAATGATACTAAAACTAAATTATAGGATTTAATTGATGGAAAACGATCTTATGAATTTGTATCTGATGCTTTGTTTGAAATGACTACTGATTTAAGTGGTAGATTTACAGCTGCAAGTTTTCCTTTATATGTAGAAGCTAAATATCATAAAAAATATTCAGATTTAACAGAGAATGAAAAAGCTATATCTTGGGAAGAATACGAAAATTGGAAAACTTCTGAAGGAAGAGATAAGATTAGAGATATGGCAGCTATTTATAGGACTATTTCTGAACAAGCTAGTAAAGTTATTAAAAAACATTCTGATGAATATTTAAAAGGAGATACACATATTCGTAATTTTAATAACCTCATCACAAGAATATTTAATACAATTGATGGTAATTCTGAATCTGATTGGTTAAGTAACGCTCAACGTATTTAGGACTCTAACTTTAATCAAATTGAAGCAAATTTGATTACTCAATTTGGAACAGATGAGGATAAAAAAGCATTATAGGTTTATGTAGATAGAATGAAATCTATTGATCCTACAATGTCTGAAGAAGAAAGAAAACAAGAATAGGCATAGATAGGTCTTGACTATTCGAATAAACAAGCAGAAATTATTCTTAATAATCTCTCTAAATTTATTCAACCTTTTATTGATAGCGGGACAATTAATACTGAAACAAAAAATCAACTATTAAAAACATTAGAATAGCTTAAACAAATATCAATCAATAAGACAAATGAAGCTATGATGTATGATGCTTCTGAAGAAGAGCAAGATTAGTTGGCAGAAAAAACTGTATAGGTTCAAAATGCTATTGATGAAATATCAAAATTAGGTAATACTTCTTTTGAAAAGAATTTGAATGAATTTTCTATTGCTATAGGTAATGAACCTATTAATATGACACAATTACTTGAAAGATTAAATACCTCTTTCAATGATGTGTCTAATAATATTACTAGATTTAATATGGATGAGCAATTGTATAAAGATTTAGACAATGCTATTCATACTATTGAAATGTATCAAGCTGCAATAAAAGGAGCTAGAACAGATAATGCAGGAACTGGAAATTATTTCGGATATAATGCTACTTTAAATGAGATAGCTAAAAAATCTGAAGGAGATTTTCCTGAACTTGCAGAAATTGATAAGCTTTCTGCAGATGTATTTATTGCAGATATTAATACTAATTTAAGTAAACTTTTATTTTTAAAATAGTTATATCAAATAAACCAAGGTCAAAAGATGACCAGATAGGATAGAGTTGCTGAAAGAAAAGATATTTTATTCTATAGAAGAATGAAAAGTATTGTTTCTGTTCCTGACGATGATCCACTAAAATCATGGGAAGGATTTCTTGAATTAAAAAATACTATAGAAGCAGCAACCCTTCATGAAAATTTTAGAGACTCTGAAATTATTCAAGAAAAAGATAAAGAGGCTTTTGAGAAAGAAAACATACTTATTGAAGATGCTATATATGACTTTTTCTAGAAAAATTAGGAAAAAATAAAAGATTCCACTAAGTTATCTGAATTTATAAACGGACGTCATTTGAATCTTTATACAGAAGCTAAATAGATTCTGAATGAAGGTACTGATGTTATGGATGATAACTCTATGTTATGGTGGATAGCAAGCCGTTGTGCAGTAAAATCTTCAGCATTTCATAATAGATATTCTTAGATAATTAGTGATAAAATAGCACCTATTGCTACTCAAGAATTAGCAGTTTATAATAACTATGCAAATATAGTAAATGGTAATGTTTTTACAGCTTTTGCAAAGGCTTTTAGAGAGTCTATGGTAAAAGATTGGAAAAGTAAATCTGTAGAAGAAAAAAAGAGAATTTTAACAAGTTTAAATAACTCTGAGGCTTTAGCAGATGATAAATTTGTAGATTATGCTTTAAACTTTTTACCTGTTCCTAGATTTACTAATGTAGTATTAACCGAAGGAATTGCAGGCAGTGGTAAAACTTCTAGTGTATTTACATAGACAGTTACAATGCTTAAAAAGTTTAATCCTGACGTTTTAAAAAATGTTGCGATTGTACATGGAGCCTCTAAATCAAGTGCTGAAGAAATTCAATCATTATTAGAAATAGAAAATTCTAAAAGCTACGATAGAGCAGGCTGGATGAAAGAAATTTCTAGTCAATGGAAAGAATATTTAATTGATCCAAAAACTAACAAACATTTAATAGAAAAATCTGCATATACATTTAGTTCTGAAAATGAAATTCGATCAGCATTAAATATTAATCAAACAGACACACCTCCAAGTCTTATTATTATTGATGAAATCTCCAAATTCTCTACTTATGATGTAGATTTAATTAATGATTTTGCTAAAAAATATGGAATTACTGTCTTAGTAGCAGGAGATTTTGATCAATCTGGAGTTGTAGGATAGCATCCTATTGCAGTAAATGGAGAAACATTAAATTGGCTTCCTGAATTACAAAGAACAAACTTTATTAGGTCTCCTAAATTAGGAGTATCTATGAGAACTGATAATTCTCTTAAAACACGAAATCAACAAAAGGTTCAAGCTTATATGCAAAATCACACTTCTGAAGATTTAATATAGCTTGAATGGTTTCAAGACGAAACTGGTTTATATGGAGATAGAGTCATTAGTTATGAATTTAATGACCCTGATGTTAATGTTAACGATTTAAGAAATCAAAAAGGAAAGGTTGTTGATAGTGTTATAGGACAAGTTGATAAATTAATTTAGACTTTAAAGCCAGGAGAAAAAATAGGTTATATATTTAATGACAAATCATCTCCTATTTATCAAAAATTAGCATCTGATGAATATAAAAATTTTATAGATTTAAAAGAAGGTGGATCTGCTCAAGGATTAGAAAGTAGATATTATGTTATTGAAGCTGATCCCACAATTGGACTTTCTAGTTCAGATAATATGGGCTAGAAAATGGCTGAAGATAACTATTTAAAAGAAATTTATACTGGAATCACTCGAGCATAGCAGGGAAGTATTTTAATTATGCCAACAGACATGGGACCTAAAATAGGTACTGTTTAGGTTAAATCTAAAATTAATGAAATTATTAATCCTGCAATAATTAAAAGTTATTCTATCAAAAGAAAAAATCTTTTAGAAAAAATTACTACTTCTTAGGATATTGAATATGTTCCTCGAGACAAAGAGGCATTAGATACCAAAAAACCTTCTGGAGAATCTAAAACTGGTTTAGATGAAGGAGTTACTTTACCTCCTCTACCTGATAATGAAGATACTACAAAAAAATCAGCTATAGTAAAACCTGATAGTACACCTGATGCAATTACACCTCCAGAAACAGTAGATTTTGAAACTCTTCCTTCTGGAGATTAGGAAGAATTATCAAAAATTCAAGAAAATGTAATTAAGAATCCTAAAACCGAAGAACCCTGGGATACTAATGATACTAAATCTTTAATTCCTTATGGATAGATTGTTTCGGTACAAGGTGAATATGGTGTTATAAAAGGAATTCAAACGAAATCTGATGGAAATCATAAATATTTAATTGAGACAAAAGAAGGTGAAAAGGAAATAAACTATAAAGATATAACTCAACTTATATCTAATGCTAAAATAGAATCACCTGTAGTTTTAGATCACTAGGAAATGGTTAATAGATATGGAGAAATTGCAAATGTTGAATCCATAACTGTTAATCATAATGGCATTGAACTTACACTACCTTTATGTCAAATACCTTTCAAACATAAGAAAGAAACTGGAACTAATAATATGATTAACTATTTGCATAGAAATATTGTAGTAGTTAAAATTGGTAATGTTCACATTCCTTTCTATATGAGTACTGGTAGAGGTGGTAAAGAAAATGTACAACCTGGATTATGGTATCCTTTCTTTGGAATAAAAGATGGATGGTTAAATAAAGGTACTCAAGAAGATATTAATAATTTTTATGGAAGTCCTATTCTTAAAATTGTATCGGAACAATTAAATAATGTATTAGGAACAGGATATACTGATGATATAAAAGGTCCTTTAACATTTGAAGAAAATGTTGATTCTATTCAAATTTAGTATATAAATTAGGATTTAAATCCAACTGCTAATGGACACTCTGATACACTTTAGAAATTTAATGATAACGTAAAATAGACTATTGAAGCTATTGATAAATCTTTATCTGAAATTATTCCTGACATATCAGGAACTGAAGCTCCAAAATTGAGTTATGAAGACGATACTGCTCCTATTAATTTTAATAGCGATACTCTTGATGATAAAACTTATCAAGATATGGTTGATAAAGAAAATGAACCAACAGCTTTACCTGGATCTCAAGCAGTAAATGAGGGGTCTAAAATTGCAATTACTATGTTATTACATTCATTTAATACTTTTGAAACAGGTGTTTTATGGGATGAAGAAGGAAATCCAGTTCCTGTTGGAGATTAGACGTGGGCAGATGCACGTATTGATAGTGTTAATGGATTATTAAAATTAGATAGGTTTAAAGGAAAGAAAAAAGAATATTATTTAAATGCATTAGGTTTACTAAGAAGTCATTTATTTAATACTGAAGATAAAGCCGAATTAGTTAAAAAACTAGAAAAAGTTTTGGGTATAGACGGCATTTATCTTACTTTTGCTTTAAAGAGTTCACCTAGACCTGGAGAAGGTAATAAATCCAAAGGAAAAGAATTTGTAGAAGAGTAGCCAAGTCGTTTTAGTAAAGGTATTAGTGAGACTACAGAATTTAATGGTTCATCTGATTCAAGATCTCATGAATGGCATCCTAAATCTCTTGTTGCAATTATTGGCACAAATGCTGATGGTGATGTTTTAGAACTTCCACTTTTAGCAACATCTTCACCATTTACTTTATTACAATTAGAAAATGATTAGAAACAAAAAGTATTCCCTGATGTTTTAAGTACATTTGAAAGTTTAAAGAGTAATGGAATGGGATATTATGATATTGCTAATAAAATAATATCCAAATTTGAAAATGTTAACGAATACAAAGATTTAATAGACTTATTTAAATTATTTGTACGTACAGACAGAAATATAGAATATTTAAGAGATCCTAACTGGACTATTGCTCGTAATTTAAATTTACAAGGTGCAATTTTTGCTAAAGATAGAGGTAAACTTATGGGAGTTCCTGGATTTGATTATGATGCAGATAGTACTCCTGAATCTGAATGGAGCACATTAGATTCATTATATGCAGATCCTCAAAGATATGTAACAGAATAGATTTTTTCTTCTGTAAATGATACAACTACTACTGTAAATGGTAATGAAATCCAATTCTCTAAACCTGGACATGCATTTGTATTAGCGTCTTATGATAGAAGTTTAAGTACTGACGAGGAAGTTGTAGAATACTTTACCAAACAATGTAAAGATCCTAGTTTACCTAAGAAAGTTACTCAAGTATATATTGTTCCACCAAAAGCATCTTTAGAAGAATATATTGAAAATTTACGCAAAATTCTTGATAAAAATGAACATGGAGCATTGCCTATTGGTCAATTCTTTACTTCATATAAGTTACTATAGGTTCTTTTAACAAATGATTCATTTAAAGAAATATTAAATAAAAGAGTTCCAGGTTTATTACAAAAAACTCAAGATGCAATAAATTATATAAAAGAAGCTTTTGATGCAGCATAGCAAGCTACTTCTCTTAGTGAAAAAGCAAAATTAATGGGAGAAGTTAGGCAAAGATTATTTGAAGCTCAAGATTGGTCTAGTATAATTGGAGGAACAGCTAAACCTGTTAAGTTGGCTGGATTATTAGATGGAGTAATATTAAATTTCATCTATACAAAAAGTTCACTTCAATCATTAATTACTGGTGATTATGGAGTTTCTTTTGAATTTGATCAAGATAATTTTAATCTATTTAAAGGTATTTTAACACAAGCAGGTATCGATGGAGTTAGACATAATATAAAGATTCCAAAGAATGCACCTCGTGTAGGACCTTTTGTAGTAGTTTCAACTAATTATTCTCTAAATGGAAAACCATTTAGAGTTCATAATAAATTAGATTCATATACTTTTTCAGGAGATATGTCTAGTCTTATTCATAGTTATGTTGATGCTTTGCGTCCATCTAAGCCAGATAAAGATGGAACAATACATTATGCAGGAGCTGATACATATAGATATTTAAAAGGAAAATCTAATATAAATAATTCTGTTAAATCTAAAGATGATATTGATAGAGATAATCTTGAAAAAACATTCAAAAAGAAAGGATTAGATATTAATCAAATCTTAACAAACGCAGGATTAATAGACATATATTAGAATCAACCAGTAGAAGATTCTATGAATAGAATTATAAATACAATTAACTAGACTATTCCTAATAGAATTGCATTCAAAGTTGGAGGAGATTTAATTATAAGTGATCCTGTAGAAGAACTTGGTAATTAGACTTTCTTAATTGACTCAAACGACAATCCTATTACAGATTTAGAACCATTATTTGATAATTTTGGAGTAGCTAATTTTAAAATAAGAGTTAATGATGTTGAATATTTATCAAGTTATAATAAATCTACTGGGACTATTAGAATGACACCTCCTGGAGAATATCATGAAAATGCAGCAACTGCAGTTAAATTATCTATTACAGAACAAAACTTTAACGAGTATATTGCTGATGGTAAAGAAGCTCTTTTTGAATGGATTGATGAAAACGGATAGTATTACGATTGGGAGATAGAAGACCTTTTTAACTCAACGTCACTTGAGGAAATGCAAGAAGTTATTAGTCAAATGACTAAATTAGACGATGATGCATTCTCAGATTTAGAAAAATATACAGAAAGTGATGAGTTTAAACAACTTGATGATAGAAAGAAATAGATTGTAAAAGAAATAATCGAATTAGAACGAGCTATTCGAGATAGAAATTATGATGAAAATCAAGAAACTTGTAAAATTGATATAACTTTTAAAGTATGAATAAATGTGAATTAAATAATTCATCATTACTTTAGATTAAAGATTTAACAGCCCAACTTCTTAAACGTGGAGTGAAAGAACGTTGGGATGTTAACTCTTTAAAATCTAATTTTAATGAATTTATCAAATAGGTATTAGACACCTATAAAATGTCTAATAATGATGATATAAAATTAGTTGCAGACATTATGTATACTCAAATACCTAGAGCTAAAAGAATAGTAGCTTTAGATCCTGAGTATTTATCTATGAATAATGTAATTAACTTATTAGATGAAGCTGTATAGGGTGTTGAAAAAATAGATACCAAATCTGCAAGCATAGAAAAAATAGAAGAAGGTCCTCAAAATAGATTACAAGCTTCAGACATCTTTTTAGATAAAGCTTATGGAGGAGCTGTTAATGTACGAAACATTTTCTGTAAACAAATAGATCAAAATTTATTTGATTGCATGTTTATTAATAGAGGATCTATCAATACTAAATTAGGAATTGTAGGAAAAACATGTGATTTAAATAATAATATTAGAGAATATCAAGACTTTTTGTTGCAAAAAATCGTCGAGTATCTAAATACAGATGTATTAGATATGAGAGTTCAAGGAGAAGTAAAAAATATTCTTACAAATCCTAGAATGTATAATAGAGGGAAATATACTAAAGCTTTAGATATTTTATCCCCTTATATTAATACCTATTTAAAATCTTTAGAAGGACAAATTGATCAATTACGTCAACTGTTTAAAAATAGATTAAAAGATCCAAAATCTAAAAGAAGACTTGATGCATTTAATGCAATGGTCATTCTAAATAATTTTGATAGTTATGTTTCTAATATGCTAGGCAAAGCTATTCAAATAAAAGACTTTGGATTATTTACAGGAGAAGATAAATATCAAATTTCTGACTAGACTGCTAATGTATATACAACTTGGAGAACTTCAGAAAATATTAATATTGCAAATGAAGCAGATGCTATTACAAAATTAGCAGTAAATACAACTCCTTTGTTAAATTGGAATAACGATACTCCGTCAGATGGAAAATATTTAAAATTCCAAGATTTTCAACATATTATTTCTAAAATAAAAGATTTAACATATAATCCAGCAGCTTCTTCTATAATTTTTGATGATAATTTTGAATTAAGTCGCTCTGATATTTGGGATAGTTTATCAAAAGAAACTTAGGAATATTTAAAAGGTAAATCTCTTAGAGCTGCTATTAGTTTGGTTAGAAGTAATCCTAGAGCTTATCTTCATTCAGTTTTTGAAATCTTAAGTAATAATAAATTTAAAAAATTAAATCCTCAATTATATTCTAAGTTCTATAATGATGAATTAAATAAATTATATTCTATTTCACAAGGATTATTTAATGGAAATTATAGTTTAAGGACCTTAACTGATGTTAAAAGTCCTAATGATTTTTATTCTTATTTAACTTAGACAGCTGATTCTATATTTAATGTATAGTATTTACAATACTATAGAGATGATAATGGGTTAATAAAAAGTCGTACCTTATTAGACCAAGGTGTAAATAATGTAAGAAGATCTATTGAACAAGCTATAAACCTAACAAATAGTTATAGGTTAATTGGTGATTGGAAGAAATATTCTGAACCTTTTAATTTTTAGGAAAAATATAATAAAGATAATTCTGCATTAACTGAATTATCTTTTAATATTCCAAACACTGATTTTAGAGCTACTGTAGATTCTACTGGTAAGGTAAGAATAACTAAAAACGGTTTCGGAATTAACTATTCTGAAAGTTATGAAGAATTAAAGCCTTTTATAGATAATATTCTAAAATTAAATTTAGAAGAAGATACCGTTTTTGAAGAAGCTATATTTGAAGAATTAGGAGATTCTACAGCTTAGGATTTGTCTGCATTTGCAACAAGAGTTATTTTTAATTAGTATGTTAATTAGAAATTTTTATTAGATGTATCCCCATAGAATAGAGATATTATTTTATCTTCTATTTATGGAAAGACTATTCCTAATTGGAATTATGCAATTGATGAATTAGGATTGATTCATAAATCAGATTTATCAATATTACATAAAATATCTGTTGCTAAAAGTAATGTGCAAGGTTTAATGACATCTACTCAAGTAAAAGATTCTCAAGGAAAAGCATAGAGTAGACAAACTTTAAGTAGATTATTAGGTTCTTTTAATTCTCAATATGAATTATAGGAAAGATTACCAGATTCAATATCAAATCATTTTATGATATTGAATACACCTGGATTATTTGAAGGAGTCTATACAGTAAAAGAATTTGCTGGTGAAAATGTAGATTCCAAAGAAACTACAAGTATGACAGTACGAGAAATGGCATTATCTCAATTTATGTATGATTATATAGGAGGAATAATGCCGCAAGATGAGAATAATTTAGTTGGTAATGGACATATTATGTTATTACCTTCTGTAAACTCTGATAAAAGTACTATAGGAAGAATTAAAATTAATCTAAATTCTAAAATTAATATTAATGGAGAATAGAAAGCTCTAAAAGATTTAACAACTATTGAATTAGAACAAGTAATAGATAAAGAATTTGGAGATTTCTATGAAAAAATGGTATTTAAAATCCAAAAAGATTGGAGAACTTTATAGGATTTTATAGGACCTAATCTTGGTATGCCTAGATTAGATTTAGATTTTTTAAATAATTTTTCTGAGTTTAATACTTGGTATGCTAATAATAGAAAAGAAAGCGATCCAAAAAGAGTAGATGACTTTATTAAAAAGAAAGTTTTAGAATATAATAAAGTTCATAGACTTTCTCCTTTAGAATTAATAGATCAAGTTCATTTCAAATCTAATAAAAATGGAAACCTTTCTATAAACGAAGCAATACTTGCACAAATAGCTCGGTTTAAACCATCATCTTCTATATTTAATAATAATCAACTTCTATTATACAGATACCGTAAAAAAGAAGATTTTTGGATTGAAAAAAAGTCAGAAGTATTGAAAAGTTTGCTTTCTAGTAAGACTAATTTCAATACAAGTAATACTGTATAGGCTGAATGTAATTATTTACGAGATTGGAATAGAAAACAGGTATCTTCTGGAAACCCTAATTGGATTAATTCTTCAGGAAACTTAATTCTCGCTAAAATTATTATTAATCAAAATACACCAGATGAGCGTATAGTTGATATAACTTCACAAAAAGACTTTGTAAAATTAGGAATTTCAAATTATCATGAGTTTATTACAAGTCACGCAGCTGATATTCAATTAAATCCTTTAATTGAAAAATATAATGCACTTGATTATTTATTTACTCAAGAGTTTATGAATACCACAGTAGGCTCTTTTGTAGCCCATCCTAATAAAACAGGGTCACAAGATGTTATTGAACAAGAAGCTGGACATTTCCAAGCTCAGCATAAGCGTAATGTATCTATGACTGCAGCAATGCATGAATTTTAGCTTAATTTGTTATCAGGAATCCCCGAAACTTATAATTTAGCTGTAATTGATGATATTCATGATGAACAAGGCACAATTACAGGGTTAATAAATGGAATCAAACCTTTTGATGGTGCTACATTTGTAAATCCTTTTGTTGTTCTTCTTGAAAATTATTCTTTGTGTGGAGCTAAAGCTGGTATTAGTAAAAAATAGTTTGTTCATTTTAAAAACGAAAAAACTGGTACAGGTGGTATCATTAAAACTGCAGGATTTGGATTAACTAATGATTGGATTAGAAATTCTCCGTTTTTACAAAAAATGATGAGAAAAATGACAAACCATGTTTGGCTTAATGAAGATGGATCTTCTGCACATGTAGATATTACCAAAGATTATTCAGGAAACAAAATAGAATATAAAAATATTTATTATAAATAGAATGGAAAGTATTATAGAATTACCGATATAACTTATAATGGAAATAATACATATACTTATAATTTATAGGAAGTTGATGCAAAAGGTAATTTTATACAATATATAAAACCATCTCAAGGTAGAAGATTTGTTTCAGAATAGATTGATACTAATTATAAATTATGGAATTTCTTTGGTGGTGCGTGGTCTATGGAATTAAAAAATGGAAAACTAGTTCCGTCTAATACATCTGTAGAAAACGTAGTTACTGCAATGAACAATACTAAATCTGAAGAAACTGTATTAAACAAAACACCTAAAACTCAATCAGATTTATGGCAGCCTCTTAAAATGGTTGATGTTCATTATCTTGCGACAGCTGGTGCTGTAAAACAAGGTGCTGCTAATATTAATTCATCAAGCAAATATACAGATGAAGAAGATTATGATATTTAGAAAATTCATATGTATCAAGCAGGAATCCAGCTTGATAAAGAACATCATGCTGATGAAGCAGAACTTTCTTTAATGACTCAGGTTATATCTGCTTGTGCTGCAAAAGGATATACATTTGAAGCCGCAGCAACACTTTATGATGCTTTAGCAAAAGCAACTAGATCTAAAACCTCAGATCATTTAAAAGCTGTAGAAAATTTATTTAACGCAGATACTCCTGAAAATAAAGCAGCTCTTAGAGAGGTTTTAGTAAAATCTATCGTAAAAGTATTATCTACAAGTAATAGTAATAATTTTGCTGTAAAATTGTCAAAAGAATTAGAGCAACAAGCAAAAAATGGAAAAGAAATAAAATATTCTGAACAATTATTGCCACTTTCTGATAATAATATTCACGCAAAAGTTCTAAGTGCTATAACTTCATATTTATCAAAAACTGGTATTAAACAAAAAATTCCAGGTGTATTATCAGTGCTTACACCTTCTTATAATATAAATAAGATATATGCTGGTAAAAAGTATGAAGCTTATGAAAATCCAGATGAAGAACTAGAACAAATACAAACAAAATAGGTACCTGTTTATGATAGCAGTTTTAAATATCGTAAAGGATCTAATAGTTTCAGAGGTTTAACTTTAAATTTTGTTGAACCTAATAGTTTAATTTCTAAAATAGATGGATAGCCCGTAGCTGCTAGAAATAATGGAGATGGAATTGTTTCTCTAGATGAAGCTTTACTTAAATAGAAATTTGAAGATAGAGCTTGGAAATACTCTAGAAATTCAAGAGCTCTTGATTAGGATTTTGAAACTTATGAAGATTGGCTTAACTTTGTATTACTTCATGAATCAATGCATGATGAATATAAAAAAGAGGAAGGAGAATCTTAGTTTGATTATGAGTCTCGTGTTAATGACGAAGCATTAAAACGTCTAAATAGTTCTATTAACAATATTGAACTTGGTAGAGAATATTATATTACTGAAAATGTTCAAATTGGTCGTGAGATGATGGATGAAGCTGGAAATATTATAACAGTTTCTGAAATCCAAGCAATAACTGGTAAACCTAGATTAATAAGAACTCCTCTTGAATATTATCAATTAAAATAGGATATTGCTACAGGAAAAGTTTCAAAAGTTGTTGAATGTATAAAAAACGGTAGAGACCTTGCAGGTTTTAATGTACGATTCAAAACTGATAAAGGATATTTTTAGTTATGGGATTTAGATTCTTCTCACTGTTTATTTAATTTGAATGAAATATCTGAAGGTCTTAAAAAAGGGAAATTAACTCAAGAAGAAGCAATTGAGGAGCTTCGAAAAACATTCTAGAGATTCTATCCAAGATTTAATGAGTTAGGAATAAATATAACTTTTGATAATTTTCCAAATTTATTTAAACAATTAAAAAGATATTCACATAAAAAATTACAACAAGATTTAGCTAATTTATCAAAAGAAGAGCCTAATGTTTTAGAATAGTTTTAGAAATTAGTTAAATCTAAGCAAGATACTCCAGAATGGTATTCTCGATTTGCATCTTGGATAAATGTTAAACTTGGATTAAGAAATGGTGAATACATACAATTAGGAAATGGAACTAAAGTAAAAGTTACTAGGGATAATTATAATCAAGTGGGAGCTTATGTATTATAGTTATTCAAAGATATGTCAAAAGTTAGAATTAATGGAGAACTTCATAAAATTGATAAAGAATCTATTAAAACATAGCCTTATGAAGTAATAATGCCTAAAACTTTTGCTACAGCTTTCGGATTAAATGAATTTGATTCATTAGAAGAAATTGCAAAAGATCCAGAATTCTTCTTAAAACAATATATTAAAAATCAAGCTTCTAAAGTAGCTTAGAATTAGTATTCTGTTGAATTTAAAAGGTCTACAGGATAGCATATATATGTACTAAACAAATCTCAAGTACCTGGTTCAGGATTACATAAATTAGAAGGAGTTTTAACTGAAGTTGAAGATGGAGTTACTACAAGATTAGATTCAATGAATCAACCTATGTATGAACTTTCTCCTGATTCTGAAATTTACATAGATGATTAGGGAAATGAAGTAATTGTAAGTGATGATATTGAATTTTATACCAATACATTATTTTATGATTCTATAAAAATTTCAGAGAATTTAAGAAATAATTCATAGGTATTAAGATCCCTTCCTGAAATATTTAGAAATTCTTCAAACAAAACAGCTAATGCGTTTGGGAAATTTTTAAGGTCTTATGGAGATTCTAATATAATTATGGGAAGTGATGATTGGAATGATATAGACCAAAATCACCCTATAGTAAAATTAATGCATGAAAAACATTCTTCTTTCTTAAGAGCATTAGATATTGTTGCTGCTCGTATTCCTGCACAATCTATGCAATCATACATGCCTATGAAAGTTGTAGCTTTTGATAACCCAAATATTAATACTGCATATGTATCTACATATCAAATTTTACTTCAAGGTTCCGACTATGATATAGATGCAGTTTCTTTAGCTACTTTTGACATAGACTCTAATGGAATGTATTAGCTTTGGTCTCCATATGCTAATATTTCAGATATTGAAAAATTACATGCTTCAGAACTACTACCAATTCCAACAGGTTTAGAAACAGAAATTAAGAGTACAAACGATATAGCAGAAGCAATTAAGATTTTTGATGAATATCAAGATTTAATATCTATTACTCCTAGACAAACTTACAATAAAGAGTCTAAACTTCCAGAAATTGATCCAAATAAAGTAAATGTAGATTTAAATTTGGATACAGCTGAACAAATAAAGATGTTAGGTGATTTATTAAATGAATAGTTATTGTCAATAGATCCTGTGTATGCTCCGCAATTTATTAAAAAATTTAATAAATTAGGAGGATTTTAGGTATCTAATATAGAACAAATTAATGACATTTTATCTCAATTAAAATCAATCATAGATAAACATAATTTTTATTTTGATAAAGTTTCTGAGAAGAAACTCAATCATATCATTAATAATAGAACTATGCTTTCTATGTATAATAGTATTAATAATCCTGTTAATTTAACTTAGGCTCATATGTCAGTGGATAATACAACAGGTCCATTAAAAGATGTTGCTGAAAATGGATCTCCTGAAATTATATATGAATCAAAACATAGAACTCCTGGAAATTTTGTTAATAAATGTGAAAGTATTAATGAAAACCAAGTTGGTAAAACAGGTATTGCTATTTGTGCTACTGGATTAAAAGGATTTTTTGCATTAACTCAATATAATAACTATTTATTAAACAAAGGAACTTCAGAAGAATAGAATAAACTTCTATTTAATGTATCAATAGGTAATAATATATATAGAACTTTAGCAAATATAAGAGCTTTAGATCCCAATACCATTACTAATGACACAGTGTTAAAATGTTTAGCTCAAACAGATAATGATGAAGATGCTGCACTGGTTTTATCTGCATTACTATCATTAGCTACTGATAATGCCAAAGAATTAGCTCTTTCTAAATTAAATGCAGGAACTAAAACATTAGGTATGTATGTTTATGGAATAGCTATAGGTATGGACTTTAAGGATATTGCCAGACTCCTTATGTCAAAAACAGGTAAAACTATAGTAGATATTTCTGAAAGTGATGTATTTGATCAAACAGACGGATATGTTACTATAAAATCCGCTTTTGGATATTTCGAATAGTTACCTAATAAATATTTAAATAAATATAATATTAGAAAAAATCCAAATGGAACTTCAATAAAATCCCCATTAGAATTTTTTGAAGATTAGATAAGAAAATTACCTGATGATTTTTATTTTGAAGATGATGGTCGAGAAATGCCATTAAATGTAGTTCTAAGTAATTTTGCTAAAAGAAATTGGGATTTATCGGATAAATTATAGATATTAGAATCATTAAGAAATAGATACAATACATCTGCTTATGGATCAGAAGTTTATGAGCAATTAATAGACTTTTTAGAAGATTATGTTATTGGATCTTTTGAAGTTAATGAAGACTATGAAACATATCAATAGTTAAAAACATTAGCTGAAGGAGCAGATGAAATGAAGACATTAGGTCAAATATTAGGTTTAAATGGAGGAATTGCTACTGACTATGAAGGATTAACTAAACAAATAGATAGAATTGAAGAAGTTATTTATAAACAGTCTCATGATTTAGAGGATATTATAGATTTATCTAAATTTGTTTTTGATTCTGAATATCGTCAGGAATGTATTGAAAAATACGAGACATTTAAACATACATTTAATATTCTTGACTGTTTAGCTAAAGTTCCACATTTTTTTGAATATGTAAAATAGCTTGCTGTTGCTCAAGAAGAGATAAAACAATCCTATAAATATAGAAGTGTTAAAAGTTTAGCTCGTAATGTAAGTAATGTAATTGGGTGGGGTAACAAAGGAAAAATTTCTAAAGGATTGCAAAATTATATAGGTGACAAAATCAGAAATGACTGGATGCTTGATAGTGAAATAATAATGGATATGCCTTCTGGAATTAAAGCATTTGACAGAAATGGTGATAGTGATACTTTAACTGAAAGTAAACCTATAAGATTAGGAACTGATTGGGGTAATGCTACATTTAGAATATTTATGGAAACTCAAGTTATTCCTGATTTAAAAAAAGGTATTATTCGTCCAGGAACTAGTGTAGGATCCATTAAAACTAATAAGTTTATAAAGGATTTAACCCCTGACTTATTTACTAAAACAGTATCTTCTAATCCTACTATATTATATACTTTACCTATTAATATGTTACCTAGAACAGATGTTGAATAGTCTTTACTAGATTCTTATATTGGTGAGTTTAATGAATTAGCAGGATATACATACGATTATAATGTTATTAAACGAGATGTTGACGGAAATGAACAAATTATACAACAATCAATTCCTATTAAAGATTTGTTTATTTACTATTCAATGATAGCACATAATTGGAAATTAGGAGAAAATTCATTAGTTCCTATTTTAGAAAATTTTTAGGATACTGGTTTAATTGATGCATTTCATAAATATGAGGCATCTTTAGATAATAGTGGGGAAACTCTTACTGAATACAACATAAATGAAATTCTTCCATACGTTGTTCCAAGAATGAGTCCTTATTCTGCTTACACAAAATATATAAAAGCAAAAAATCCTTCTAGTAAAAAGATTGAAATAATGAAAAGAACAGTATCTGATACACAAACTGATAATAATGAGATGTATGAAGGAAATGAAATGTATGAGGATATTATATATGGAATGATTGATTCTAATAAAATGGGCAATTATGAATTTATACAAAACAATCTTGATACTAATTATTTCACATCTGGTATAATAGGAAGTACAGATAAAATTATAAAATCTGAAATTATAGATAATAAGGGTGAATCCTTACAATTAGAAATACAGTATGATTCTGAAAATGATAGTATTAAACGAGTTGCTGTTGATAATGTTATGTATGATATTAAAACATTATCTCATGCTCTATTTACTAAAATAGACGGAAGAAAAGTTCCAAATCTATCATTGATGAAAAGTATAATTAAAAATGAATTATATCCATGTCATGTATAAATAAAAAATCTCCTGAGTACTAGGCTTTGAAAAATAAGTCTGGTATTCAGGACTTTATACTAGAAGCTATATGTAGAGATTTTGTTGATGAACATCAGAGATTTCCGTATCTTGATGAACTTTCAGATGTTAATTCTGAACTTCATTTGAAAAAACGATTATCTATTAATTCTTATGGAACCTCTAATATTAGTACTATTTTAGAAAAAAGTAATGCTTCTGATTTAGAAGAAGCAGCAATCAATTTAAATAATGAATACAGAGATTTAGAAATAGATATTACTCCTATTCAAGAAACTGCTTTTATAGATATAGAACATAGACCTACAGATTCTAACTTCGAAACAAATCCAGTAACAGTGGATGAACATCCAAATAATTATGATATTTTTAATAATGCATTAATAAAATTAGCATCATTATATGGAATAAAATTTAATGCAATAACTAATGCTGAGTTAAATTCTGAAACTTGGAATAATGTTCCAGGAGTAATGGATGCTAATGCATTTATATTTAATGGAGAAATTTATATAAATTTAGATAAAAGTTCAGTAGATGCTCCTTTACATGAATTAATGCATTTATTAATTGGATCTATGAGATTTTCTGATCCTAATATTTATTAGCAATTAGTGGCATCTGTTGAAAATATTCCAGATTTTCAAAAACTAGCCCAAAATTATCAAGGAAGAACAGCAAATGATATAAAAGAAGAAATTTTTGTTACTGAAGTTGCAAAACATTTAACAGGTCAATCTTCTTTTATAGATAATTTAGATGCTAATATTCGTTATGAAATACTATATAATACAAGAAGATTATTAGACTCTATATTAATGGGACAAGATAGTGTAAGAACAATCTCTCCTAAAAGATTGTTTACAATGTCATTAAAAAATCTTACTAAAGAAGTTAATTCTGTAATAATGTCTAATAATTTTAAAGGTTATGTAAATTCTGAAGATTCTGAGTTACATAGAAGACTTAATAATATTAAATCAGATTTATTAAAAAATAATCAACTAGAAGAATATTGTGAATAATGGCATGTATATATAAATATAAAGGACATACATTTAATTCTGAATTAGAACTTGATGATTTTATTCTTGAAAAACTTCCGTTTGAGCCAACAATGGGTGATTTAGTCTTTAGTATGACTGAATAGCAACTAAATGTATCTTCTCAATTAAGTAAAATAGCTAAGGATTCTCATGAACTTGTAAGGAAATATCAAGAAATGTTAAACAACAACAAAGTTCTTTACAACGAGGATGGAGAAATGGCTTTAGAAGATCCTCCTTATATTGGAGTAAACAAGTTTCTTTCTGGATTAAAAAATGAATCAGGAGAATTATTATTTCCTGAATTTAGAGAAGAAGAATATTGGACACGACGATATGCTAATTGGAAAGTTGGACAATTCACAGATGCTGAAATAGAAGAATTTGAATTAGACAAAAATAACTTACCAAAAATTACAGAAGCTAGTGAACACAAGAGGCTAAGAGATTAGATGACTCATAAATGGGAAGTTCAAGCAAAAACTGGTTCTGCAATACATAATATTTTTCAAATTTGTTTTTAGAAAGAAGAGGGTGTTTATAATTTTTCTTTAGATGATGCACAATTAGAAAAAATAATTGAATCTAAATTAGAAGAAAAAAATAAACCTTATATAAAAGGAGATATAGTTCAATAGGCAATTAAATATGCTAGAGAACTAAATGCAAAACTTACAGAAAAATTTGGAGAAGGATGTGCATATTATCCTGAATTTATGGTATCCCAAGATACAAATATTATTGAGAAAGGACATCCTACTAAATTAATGGGCATCATTGACCTTTTAATTGTAGATCCAAGTGGTAAAGTACACATTTTAGATTATAAGACTTCTATTCATGATTATCATGACTTTGTTCAAGCAAAAAAGAATTCTTATAGTTATCAATTAGGTACGTATCAAAGAATGTTACAAAAATATGGAGTACAAACATATCAAGGATAGTTAATGGTTGCTCCTATTCAAATTACTGATTTTAAAAAGGACGGAGATTCTTATACTTATTCAGGTATTACTACTTCTGAAACAATTACTGAAGTAGGTGTGCAATTAAATGCAGATAAAATGTGGGAGAATATTGATGAATTTATGCCTGCTCCTTTTAAGTTAAATATAACAACTTCTGAAGCTATTAAAACTACATCAGAAATGATGGCAAAATGGTTTCCTAATTATCGTTCTAATTATAAAATTAATCGCGAAGATTTGATTAAACGATTAAAGCAATAGAACAAATTAGAGAAAAATGAAAATGGACAGTATGTTTATACTAAATATGACTCTAAAGAAACTATTGTTGCTACAGAAGAAGGCGAATTTGTTGATAAAATTCTTAAATATGAACAAGGTTTACCAGCAAAACGATTGGAAGTTACAGCAAGAGTTAAAAATGCATTAACAGAAGCTATAAAGAACGGTATAGATAATGTGGATTTTCCTACTCCTACTACTATATCTTCTGATGGTTCTACAACCTGGTTAAAAGATACATTGTCTCCATATTGTAATGGTCTTTGGGAAATAGAAGATAATCATCTTCTGGAATCATTTGGAGTAATTATGTTAAAAACAAAAGATGGTGTATCTCCAAAACAAATTGAGTTTGTTCGTGTTAGTACAAATACATTACGAAGAGATCATAGAGCACATTTAGATAAAGAATCTAGAAAAAATGTATTTATGGAAAGAAAAGGATTACTTTCTAATTATGAAAATGATGTAATTTAGAAGTCTAAATCTAATTCTTTAATGGTAGAAGGTGTTCAAGGTAATGTTGAACTTATAGAAACATTATTATTAATCAACCAAATGAAAGGTTTGGAAGGCTGTACAATTGGAAATGTTCAAGTAGTAAATCCAATTCAAGCAAACGGTATTTCTTTAACTAATGAAGAATTAATTTATTGTTGGAATGAATTAAACAAACATGATAAAGTAAATTTTGACAATATTAAAAATGGTGATATAAAGTTTGCTAATAAATATGAAATAGCCAGAAATAAATTTGCAAATATCATGAGATTAGGTGCAAAATGTGATTGGAAAGATAACTATCGTTTATTTGGAAAACTCAGAACATCTTTACCTGTACTAGATGAAAATATAAACGGAACAACTGAAGAAAAGATTTCAGCGTTAAAAGAACTTTTAAATAAAATTTCACAAAGTGATAATGCAAGAACTTTAGACAAAGTTTATTCAGAACAATCTGATTTAAAATCAGAAGCTGTAGATTTATATAACTCTATATTATAGGCTATAGCTCAATTAAAAGGAGTTAATTTCAGACAACAATTAAATGATCATGATAAATTTGTTGAAAGTCTTGCTATGTGGAAAAATGGATTATCAGGTACTTATATTGATAACCCTGGAAATATGGATAGTGAAACTCTTAATTTAGTAACAGGTTTAGTTACAGAGGCTTATCAAAATACTAGAGATGATATTCAAAGAGAAAAACCAAAAATTTATAAGCTGATAGAAAAACTTAAAAAGGAGAAAGGATTTAATGTAATTTCTGAAAATACTATAGGCAACTAGACATCTCTTTATTCTAATATGTTTTAGCCATATACAAAAGGAGGAGATTTTCTTTTTAAAAATCCGAATGATTTACAAGGTGCTGAAAAAGAATTTTTAACATATGCACTAGACAAAATAAATCGTAATCGTTATCCTGGAAAAACAGACGAAGAATATGAATATATGAAAAATTCAGGAAGTATTGATTATTATAGAGTACCTTTAGCTAAAGGTGGAGAGGATTCAATTGCTTCTACTAGAGGATTGTTAAGCGCGTTAAGAACTAAATTAAGTTATTTAAACCCTAAAACAGCTTTCCAAAATGCTAGAGAAAAAGTAGAAGGAATATTTAATGCTGATGAAGATATTTCAAAGCAACAGCAAACAGAGTTAATATATAAAATGAGTACAATGTTTGATGGAGGAGAAAATACTGAAAAACGTATTAAAAAGTTATAGGATAAAGGAGAAGACTTTTTTGAACATAACTTAGAAACATTACTTTATAAACACATGTTTTCATACTCTGTAAAGAATAATATGGATGGAGTATTTCCTATGATTAAGGCTGCTATGGCTCATATTTGTACTTAGGGAGCTATGCAAAATCATAAGTTTAGTGAAGATATTCATTATTTAGATCGTTATATTAGAAATAAAATATATAACCAATCTATTATCGATCCTAAACTTCAAGATGTAGCAAAAAAATTAGGATTGTTAAAACAAGCCGCATCAAAATTAACTTTAGCATTTGCTCCAGTTCAAGCATTTTATCAACCTTTACAAGGACTTTGGACAGATATAAGTCTAATGATTCGTAAACCTGACGGTAAAGATTCATTTACATTTTCTCATTTTACAAAAGCTTTGAAAATGGTATACTCTGATTTGGGACACTTTTCTGATTCTCCTACTATTTGTTCATCACTTAACGAAATTTATGGAATAAATGATATGGATATGAATACATATACTGAACGTATTAGTAATGCTAAAAAAGGTATATGGAATTTTGAAAATTTTATGTTTAAATTTGCATCTCGTCCTGACTTCTATAATCGTATGAGTATTTTCCTTTCACAAATGATGGGAGATGGTTGTTTAGAAGCGCATACTTTAAAAGATGGAGAATTAATATACGATTGGAAAAAGGATAAAAGATTTGAAGCATTTGCAAATGGTAGAACTAGTGACCCTAAGTATCATCAACAAAAAACATTATACTATACTATAGCATAGCAATTTGTAAATGAACATGCTAAAGTTAAATTATCTGACGGAAAAGTTACAGATTTTAAATTAGATATGTCAAAGCCTATGCCTTTACCGAGAGCTTACACTAACAAACAAGCTGAAAGTATGAAATCTTTAGGAGACGATATATACGGTTACTATTCGCATGAAAAGAAATCACTTATAATGTCTACTACATTAGGTAGTCTTTGGTTACAATTTAAAACATACTGGTCTGGTAAAAAGAATCAATACTTATAGTCTGGAGGAGTTCGATTAAGAGGTAATTGGGAACATTATGAAGAAAATGGTGAAAAATATTATTATCAAACTGATAAAAACGGTAACACTCTTTTCAACGAACCTCCTAAAACTGAAAAAGAATTAAAAGAAATGGGACAAAAAGCAATATCCCCAGTAATGCAATGGAAAGGACAGTGGCAAGAAGGTATTATTTTAACACTATCTGATTTAGCTAAAACTGCTTGGAATAATGGAGTTTTGTCTACCAATCCTAATAAATCATGGAATGCGTTAAAAACAGCTTGGAATGAAAAGTGGAATGCTCAAGATGAAAATCTTAGAACTGCTTATCAAAATAATATAAAATAGTTATTATATGATTTTAGTATGTTCTTAATAGGAGGATGTATCTTAGGAGCTTTATTAGGAGATTGGCTTGATGAATTAAAAGACGACAATAAGAAAAATAAAGACTTTGTTACAGGATTAGGAATAGCTGCAGCAAACGTAGCTGTATTATCTGTAAAAAATTCATTTTTAGACTTTAATGCTATTGATTCTATAGGTGGTGCAGTTCAAACATGGACTCCTTTTTCATTTGATTGGACAACAGGAACATTAAAGAACGCATGGAAAGTAGCAACAGGTGATGAAGATTTCTGGGATGGAGTAATTAAAACGTCTGGTGGATTAAGATAGATTAAACCTGCTTTAGATGCAATAAAACCAGATATGTTTAGAACTAAGTCTGAAGGAGGAACATTTGGACAGTAAAAAAAAGACCCTCTCTAAACAAACAAAGCAACAGCTAAGTTTATTCAGAGAGGGTCTAATATAAAGTTATGACATATACAGAAGCTATAAAAATAGCAAAACAAGGAAAAACTCTTAAATTACCTAATTTTGTAGGTTATTTTAACTGGAGTTTTGGAAATAATTATTTGATTTTTAGTAATGGAAATTTTAGATGTAATGCTAAAGATTTAAATGTTTAGAATAGAGATGATTGGTATTATATAATTTAAAAAAATAAGCCCCTTGACAATATGAGAATACTCATACCATCAAGGGGCTATTTTCATTATGAAAAATCTTCGTTTTTACTAAACCTAAGACCTTCCTCACTTATAAATTCATGTTTATCAACAGACCAATGATATTCATCAGGATGTTCTTTTTGATACGTTTCTAAATCCCAATGATGTTCATCTTTATAAAGACATCCATATAGTTCTTCTTTAAAGAATTGATCTATTGTAAATTTTTCTCCATATTCATTATATATATTACCCTTCTTTAGAAATTCTTTAATAGATTCTAATTCAGGCTTGTAATATAGTCCATTATGATAATCCCATAGAAATTGCCAACCTGCACTTCGTTTACCCAAATGAATATCATTTGTTTTATAAAGCTCGTTTACATATTCTACAAGATCTTCAAATTTATCCTCATTAACTAATTCAATTATTTTTTCCTTTTCTCTTTTATGAATAGGAATTTTTAGATAAAAGTTAGTTCCCATTAGCTAAACAATTTATTTTATCATTAATATACCAAATAGCTTTTGATAAATCTTCGATTGTTTTATCTTTGTCACTATATCCTTCTTCAGATTTGTGACCAGATCGTAAGATATATTTTATAGCATTACCTAAATCAAAGTCCATGTGTCTAGTAATATCAATTACTTCAATACCACATTTTTCTTTAAGCCAAGTGTAATGAGATGGATGATTTACTTTATCAGATAACATATACTTTAACAATAGTTGAAACTAATTTTCCATCTGCTTGAGGATACTTCTCTTTTACTGCCTTTATAACTTTTCCCATTTCTTTTTTAGGAATTTCTATAACATCAGAAATAGAGTTATACATGTTATTTTGGACACCATAGTCAAATACAAAAGAACATATCTGTGCCTCTGTTACAGGCTCTGGGAGCAACTTTTTTAGTACTTCCAATTCACTTGTATATTCAGCAATTAAATCCTCTCTATGAGCTTCTGAGAAGGTTTTTATATCCTCATTAAGAGATTTAACATAATTGGAGATTAAATGAATTTCTTCTGCATCATTATAAGATTTACCATTTTTTGAAGTTTTAGCAATTTGAATTTTTGCTTTTAAATTTTGAAACGCCCGAAGAGCTTCTTTATCAGAAGTTTTTCGAGCGTTTTCTATTAATGCATCAATATTAATCATTATATTTTTATTGTGTATTTTGAAATCAAATCACCACAGGTATCACAACGACCTAAGTCTTCGTAGTCGCCTAAATCTTCCACAAGACTAAGCAACATATATTGAAGTCTACCTGGATCTTGGACTCTATCAAGGAGAGTTATTATAGCTTCTTTGATTTGAGACTTGTCTAATTCACATGTTTCAATTCCATCAATAGTTAAGGAATCACAAGTGCATCCGTCTATATATTTAATTTCCATATTGCTTAAGCCATTCTTTTGAACACTGGTCAGTTCTTATTGAACCATCTTCTGCAGAAATGAACCACCAATTATTGTCTCCTGCATAAATTGTAAAATCAGGATAAGTCTTTGGATGCCAGATTAAAGCACGTCTAAGAACTATATCTTGATTGGGAGCAATAAGCTCTTTAGATGCAATAGTATCCATAATTTGATCAAATTTTACAGGAAGTGGCCAAGGCATTACACAATCTTCTACGAATGGACCATTGTAAATACAAGTATCAGTAGTTACTACACCATTGGTAATTTTATGATTAAAGAACCATACTTTTTGACCTACTGCAAAGATTGACGTAATACTATCAATTGGTGCTTTGTGAATTGCTGCACTGTCAATTCTCTCAGGCATATAAATTCTAACTTCGTAGAAATGAGTATACTCGTCAGAACTATCAGCAAATGTTTTCTGAATGTAATTGTAATCACTATCAACTACACTTTCAAAAGTAATTGTATCAGGGATAGTTACAGGAGTATCACCTTTACAAGATTTAGGACCAAGAACTGCAGCAACTGCAGCAATTACAACAACAATAATAGAAATAATAATTTTTTTCATAATAAATTAATTTTGTAAAACCCAGCCTTCAGAATTACAGGTATGAAATGCACAATAGTAATTTCCCCATTCAACTGAAAGACACGTCATATCTACATCATCTTTATTAGGAAGACTTTTATATAATTCATTCATTTGTTCTTCAGGGAAATCCCATTTAGAATCAAAATAAACAACTATATCATTATCTCCCACATCATCTATATCTGCTCCTATTTCTTTAAAGAATTTAGTAATTACAGTAAGATTGTCATAATCTTCTACATGAATTTGTAGTTCGTTTTCACAAATATTTGCCATTGTTTTTTAAGATTGTTATTGCTAATTTTTCTCTTAAATCTCTATTAGCTTTTACTAATTCTTTATTCTTTTCAGATAACCTAGAATTTCGTGCTTTTAATTTAATATTTTCATCATAGGTTGCTGCTTTATCAAAATTTTCAGGAATGTCAGGAAATTTCAAGAGTTTATTGAGTCTATTAAGTTCTTTTCTCTGGCTGTTTATACTACTTTTGAGCTTTCTAATAGTTTCTTGCTCGTCTGTTGATTCAAGTTGACCCAATCGAACTAATGCATCTTTATAATACTCTTTCCTTTCCTGATCATATTCCTTGAATTTTGATATTTGCTTTTCTAAAACAGATATTCTATATTTTAACTCATTTTCCTTTAGTTCTTGTTCAGAAAAGAATTCCTTATTTATCATACATTAGTAATTCATTTCTTAGAGGAGTCATTAATTCCTCTACTAAAGGATGTGGCTTTCCTGTAGCTGCTATATCAGAACGAAGATGGAATACATAATCCCAATCTCCTTCAAATCCTGACATTACAACATCAGCAGCTGTACACTGAGGTAAAACTTCAGCTGCTTGTTGAGGTTGCCATCCTTCATTTAATAATAAGAAATAACTAGTTTCTGCCTCTTTCATAGCATCTTGCCAAGCAACAGAAGCTACATTATTATCAGTAATCCAATTTGGTTTTACGAATGTTATTTCGTTACCAAATTTATCTTTACTATAATTACAATAGCGTGTAGATTCTATACTAAATGACATTTTTCTATGTCTTGTTAAATCTTTGTATACATGTATACAAGTATGAAGTAATACAGTATGCCTTTTAGCATGAAATACTGTAGGAGGACATAGATAATCAAGAAGTTCTTCCAAACTATTTTCTACTATTACTCTATAATTAGTAGAAACATAAGCATGGTCTTTTCCTGTAAAGTAATAAGTATATGGATTAATTTTTAAATATTCATAAGTATTAACAGGAAGTTTTAAATAAATTGCTCCATGTTCTAATACCGATGTATGTTTACTTTTAATTAATCCTTGTACAAATTTCTCTGCGCTATCGTCAGTAATACGATCAAGGGACTTATAACAAGTACGACCACACCTCTCAATATGACGAAACATATTAGACATATACTGTTCACGAAAGTGACTGTGGTTATAGTCATCCAGTTTAATAACTGGAATTTCTTGTTTAAGAATTTCATAAGATTGGTTAATAAATTTCATATAACTTAATTATTTACCCATTCTTTTAACTTATCAGGAGCCATTATTCCTGTATTACGTTTTACTTCTTCACCATTCTCAATTTTAATAATAGTGGGAATGTTTCGAATTTTATACTTATCTACTAAATCAGCATTTACATCATCATGAACATCAATAGCTGTAAATTCAATACCTGCTGTTTTTAGATTTTTATCTAAAACTTTACAAGGTCCACATGAGTTAGAATAAAATTTAAGAATCATAATTTAATCATTTAAACATACAACATGTTCATAAACATTCCATCCTTCACAAGAATGTTTAATTCTTTTTAACTTTTTAATTTTTGATGTAGGTACAGGATCTTCTTGTTCTAGTTTTTTAATTTGATTTTCTAATTCTACAGAATACATATCTAACAAATCAGGGATTCCATATTCATTATCAGAATATGCTTGTGCATAATCTGTCTCAGAAAAGTTAGGTTCTCCATCTTCTATGAAATAATCATTTGTAAGAACTTCTGTTTCTTTACAAAGATCATATACAACAGAAATAGAAACTTCTTCTGGATCTAAAACAGGTTCATTCCAAGGAGCTCTATCCCAGTCATATTGAGACATAGGAGGATAGTTACTATTAGACATTAAAGATTCATTGTAACTCATAATTAATCAAATTTAGAATAACAATATTTACAATCAGGATCATGCACAACATTCTTGTAAGGATAAGAATAAAATCTTATATAAGAATGTTTATTATATACAAATTTTTCAGGAGCAAAATTTCCTAAATCAGTATAATAAAAAGTTCCTACAAATATAAGTAAAATAATTACACTAAAATAAAATATATATGGAATCTTATTCATTTTATTATTTCATAATCAGTTCTAGTCAAACTCCAGTCACTTAAGTCAAGCTTAGGTATATCTATTCTAACTTTTCGTAAAGTATCTTTTGCTAAATTAAATGCATAAATTGGAGAAACAATCTCTTTTTCAGCTTCTTTTATTATTTCTTCATCAGATAATGTTTCTGGTAATTCTAGAGCTAAAGTTCTTTCTAAAACTACTTTTGATTTTACTGTTATCATATTTAATCAAAGTCAAATAATTCTAACTGTTTGCTATCTATACAATCTATTAATTTTTGTGCTTCAGCAATATAAAATTGATAATTTATTTTATAATCTTCAATAGATTTTTCTTCATATTTATTAAAAATTGTTGCACCAAATCCTATATTAACTCCTATTTGACGTCCATCTTTAAATTGTTTATAAAGTGTTCCGCCATTAGTAGAAATATAATATCTAGTTGTTCTATCTAATTTATTTTCAACAATTTCTTGATTTTGAAGAGTTCTAAACATTGCATCAGCAGAAGAATTAACCTTTAGTCTTAAACAAAAATCAAATATGTCTGTATCATTTCTGATAGTTTCTCTTATAGGCTTTCCGTATACAAAATAATTTTTTACAGCAAGGGGAACTACACGCATTGAAGGGTCTTTATGATATTCTTTATAAATTTCATAATCTCCTTTTAATTTAATGTGTTCATGCTCAGGAGTGTTATCTTCATAAACCCCTAAATAATTATTAACATCCCTTACACACATCTTTGAGTATACAGTTTCTTCTATCGTTAAGCCTGTTTCTTCAGTTAATTGGTCATTAACAGATCTAATTTTGTCTAAATCTTCTCTAGGTACATATATAGTTTGTCCATCAGTGTTAGTCTGAATGAATTTTAGTCTAGGACATACTTTTACCCATCTTTCAGCCCACATACATATAAAGATTTGACCTGCTATAGTCGTCTTGAATGTATATAAAGGATCATAAAGAAAAGACTTTTCTTCATTTGATTTGCCATATGTTCCATTGAGAATAAGTTTATATCCTTCAATTAATACATTATCTCTTTGTTCTTTTGGTTTATGTTTTTCAGCCAATCGAGCATCTATAAATCCAACGTATTGTTCGTTAAATTCTGGACCTAAATGTTCAGGATAAAGACCTAATGACTTTGAAATACTTGGATAAAGTGAACCTACATCATAGTCTACAATAATCCAATTGTCATTTGTATTCCAAATTTTAGGTCTAGCACAGCCGTGCGACCCACCGAGACCAAAATCAAACTTATAATTATGAAATATTACAGATTGTTGAAACTCACCTTTCTCTCCTTTAATGGTAATACGCTTAACATTATCTAAAAATTGTTTAAATTCTTTTGATTCTATTTTGCACCAAAAAGGAATACAATCTTTTAATTTAATTCCATTAGGTCTAGGTGTTCCTCCTGATTTCTTTAAAAAATAAGGATTTATACCAGTTTTACGGGAATACAAATTTAACATAAGTTCTTCTCCCATAGGAACATCTCCCATATTAAGAACATTTACATTAAATTTTTTATTTAAATCTTGTCTTAATTTGATTTTATCTTTTCCTTTATAGAGAGGATAATCAGTTTTACCTAATGTTGTTTTTAAAAACAAATATGTAGCCCAAACATCATTTTTATTATATTCTAGAATACATATTTCATCGCCTTCTTTACACCATTTAGTATGATGAATAGGCATTTCTTCAACATTAGTCATTCTCATACATACTTCAAGGTCTTTTAATGAAGTCATTCTAGCCTTGTTGTTGTAATGCCAAATTTTATAAAGATCTATTTGTTTTATATATTTGTTTTTATCAGCTATAGTACTAAATTGTTGTTCAATTATTTCTTGAGACTTAGTATATAGCTTTTGGCTAATTTCATTTCCAGACATATTAGAATATTCTCTATAATGTCTTATTAAATTATGTTCAAGAGGATAATCATATCCTTCGTTGTTAAAGCCTATCTGTATTAAAGTATCTTCTTTTATAAGATGTGAATATAATTCATCATAGTCATTTCTCCAAGAAGATATTACATATTGAAACCATTTATTAGATTTTGGTTGGTATCCTGTATAAGTAAAGATATTACTTAAACATTCTAAATCATAAACTTCTAAAATCATAATAATTCAAGAATTTCATTTTTATATTGCTTTCGTATTCTTTTTAAAGCTGCATGTTGTATTTGTCTAACTCGTTCGGTACCAATTCCAAACCTATTAGCAATTTCTTCATGAGGCATAGCAGGAAGTCCTATACCAAATAACAAACGAAGAATATCTCCTTCTCTCACAGGTAATTTATTTAAAATTCTTTCTAATGTTTTTGATAATTCATCTTTAGTAGATAAATTATCAGTTGGAATTGAATTAGGATTAGATATTACATCTAATAAACATCCTGCATCTTCATCGTTTATTGGACTTTCTAAAGAAACAGATTTGTGTCTAGATGTATTAGCTAATAGAATTTTATCTTCATTTAATCCTGTAAGTTCCTTTAATTCAGATATAGAAGGAGCTCTTCCATTTTCTTGCTCAAACTTTTCATTAGCTTTATTTATTTTTAATATGTTTGCAATTTGACTAGAAGGAACTCTTATCATTCTACATTGATTAGTTAAGGCTTTCATTATAGATTGTCTTATCCACCAAACAGCATAAGAAATAAATTTAATGCCTTTATTAGGGTCATATTTTCTAGCAGCTTCTAATATTCCTAAATTACCTTCTTGAATTAAATCTACTAAATCCAGTCCTCTTCCTTGATAGGATTTTGCAACAGAAATAACGAACCGAAGATTCGCTGTTATTAGCTTATCTTCGGCACGTTTATCACCTTCTTTGACTTTTTTAGCTAACTCAACTTCTTCTTCTTGAGAAACTAACGAATATTGAGACAAATCTTTAAAGTATAATTTTAAAGAATTATCACTTCTATCCGTAATAGATTGAGTTATTTTAAAATCTTTCATTCAATCCAGAAGATTTAAGAAATTCAATTATATAACCTGCATAAGTACTAGATTGAGTTTCATCAGTTTCACCATTTGCATGCCATTGAAAAACATGTAATAATTCATGAATGAATGTATTCAATTTTTGTTCTTCTGTTAAGGTTACTGTTTCTCCTTCCTCATCTGTAATAGTTTCTGCAATCTTTATTGTATCAGTAATAGAATTATATTCTCCAAACTTAGAACATTGAAGTTTGGGTACAATTTCTATTTTTACCAATTGAGTATTGATAGTAAATGATTCTGGGATTTTCATTGTATGAATACTTTATATTTATAGAAGGATTTGTTGTAGTAGTTTTCCAATTCATATTATTCTAAATCAAACCTAAAGATTCTTAATTTTGGTTGTGTAGGTATACCTTCATCTGAATAATTAAAGAAAGTACATTCTGCTTTATGGTCTTTATACTTTTCTTCAAAATTTTCTACATATTCAGCCTTTGTCGCTCTATCTCCACAAGGCATAGCTTCAAAAGTTCTTCCATCTTCTAATTCGCAAGTAAATGTCATATCTTCGGAACCTCTAGCTCCTAGTTTATATCCAATTACTTTAAAATCTTCAGACTTATATTGTTTAATTTTAATAAGATTATTACAACGAGAACCCACTTTATAAGCTTTAGAAGGGTCAGTAATTACTGCACCTTCAAATCCTTCAGATACCCATTCATCATGTAGAGATTTCATATTATCCCAACCTGATACATATTGATGAATAAGTAATCTGATTGGATCATTATGCTCATCATCCTCAGTAGACATATACATTGGAATTTCTAATTCATTAAAAGAATTCATTAGAAATCCAAAACGATCATTAGCAATCATATCAGGATTAGATGCATCATAACAATCATATACCCAATACTCTAGCCAATCTGAATCGTATGCGTTTTTCTCCATTCTAGCAGCTCCAGAAATTTGTTGAAGAGTTTTACCTCTTACAAAAAGTTCTCCGTCTAAAGTTACTAGAGGATTAGTTTCAAAGAATTGAATCAATTTAGGGTTTTCACGCAAATGTGTAGTAGAATAATCATAATGTTCGCCACCTCGACTTGCAGTATGTATTTCTCCATCTTTATAATAGAATAGAGCTTTCACACCATCGAGTTTTCGCGATATTAACCATTCTTTATCAAAAATCTTTCTATTGGTAACTTTATCTGCTTGTTTTGCTAGTTGAGGTTTAATTACTCCTGCTTGATTAGTCTTTACTTCTCCAAACATAGAATCTAATTCACCTTCATTATATTCATTTGGATGTTTTTCAACTTGAATATAACCTTTATCTAAATATCCTTTTACATAACTATTAAATTGTAAAATAGCTTGGTCTCTATGAGATCTTCCCGCTTTTCCAACTTTAATCCATGTATCAGGACTTTTGGTAGTTTTTCCATGAACTTGTCCATATTCACGAGTAATAAGGAATCCATGTTCAGGTTCTTTCCATTCTTCGTCCCATGTAACTACAACAAAACGAAATTTTCCAGTACTAGCTTTACCAAGAAGATATGTTATCATTATATACGATTCTCTTTAACAATATTCCAAAGATCATCTATTGTTTCTGTTGGAATCTCATTATCATCTTTATCCCACATCTTTAAGTCAGGGTTAAATGATTTTTCCCATATCCACCAACTTATATCATCAACAGCATATTTATTAAATACCAATTTTAAAGTATTATCAAATAACTTTGATGTATAACTAATCCAATCTGCTTCATACAAATCGGGAGATTTGAGGATAGATGATACCTCATCTATCCTTTTATCCCATTTTTGATAATCAGTTATCAATTTTTTAAATTCTTCTTCAGTTATCATTTTAATACCAAATTTCAAAAGTTATACTTTCATCACTATCTAATGTGTCAAATTGAGGAAGTAAAGTATCTTCTACAAATTCTTTTACTCTTTCAACATCACTAAAATAGTACTCATCATAATCAGTACTGCCAAAGAAAAATCCAGGAGTAGTAGGAAGTAATTCCTCTGCTTTAGAATGGTCTTTTAGTACTTGGTTGCAACGATTAAGTAAATCTTTTACTTGAGATTTTTTAATTTCAATAGGAGATAAATTTTCTATCTCAACCCCTTCTTTTTCAAAGAATTTAACTAAAAAATTCACTTTACGAAAATAACCAATTTCTTTAGTTTTCTTTCGATGAAAATAAATGTCTAAACCCATTATTTAATATTCTAAACTTTATTACTTACTGCCAGTTGAATTAAATCCTCCTGCACCACGTTCAGTTTCATCAA
>CAVAQB010000094.1:0-36887 GCA_963590725.1 Anaeroplasmataceae bacterium
CTACCCATCTCAGGGCGTACTGTTGTAAAATTAGCTAATAACATAAACTAGTTGTTTTTAAATAATAATTAATTTAAATAAGATTCATCTTCTAAACCGAAAGCAGACTGAAAATCATTATCAGTAGTATTATTTGTTGGATTTTGTTTTGGCTGTACTACCACCTGTGGAGTATATTTGGGAGTAAAGTTATTCACAGTGGGTGTACTAGTTTTGCCCATAGCAAAGCCTCTTTGGTAAGCAGCTCTTACTTGATTTTCCATTTCACTTAATACTTCAGGACCACGAAGAAGCCAGAATGCAGCTAATGTTGCAGTTGTTGGGTCTTGCATATCCTGATAAAAATCAGATATACCAGATTCACGTCGAGTCAACATATAATTAGCAATATCATTCTTATCATCAGTACTTAATTCAATTTCCTGATTAGCAAATGAATTAAATGAACCAATTTGATTTAATACCTGATTTGAGAAATCTTGATACTGCTGTTCTGCTTGTGCAATCTGTGCTTGTTCTGCATCATATTTCTGCTGATCTTCAAGATTTTTGTAAGAAGCACGCAATCCTTCAACCTGTTTAGCAAACAATGCTTCATTAGATTTAGCTTGCTCTAAAGCTTCTTGTAATTCTTCATCTGTAATATTCTCTTCGCCTACTTTTTCGAGAAGATCTAAAGCAAACAATTCATCATCACTCAGAGAATCAATTTCGTATGTCGGAACTTGAGCCTACTGATATTGTGCAAGTGCCTGAGCAGCAGCTTGTCTCTGAATTGCCTGCACATATTGTTGAGGAGTTAAATTGTTTTGTCGTAGTAAGTTAATGAGTCCTATTTCATCATTTTCAAGATCTCTTTCTGGATCTTCTTGATTTGCTAAAATATTAAGACGTTCTATGTCTGAAAGATTATTCCAATCTCTTTCTACAATAGCTCCTGACTCATCTTCAAATTTAATTCTCGAAGGGTCTGAAATACCTTTTAGTCTTAATACTTCTGCAGTAAAATAGGCATCATCATCATTTGTAGGAAATTCAGGATTTCCTTCTGCATCACTATCATCTGAATTAGAATCATCAGCATTTGACTCTTTCTGATAACCTTCATTAGAAGATGTATTATCTTCAGGAAGTTCTCCAGTAAGTTCGTAATCATCAAATTCATCAATAGCACTTGCGTCTAAAATTTCTTCTTCCATAATTCACATTCATTAATATTATACAATATCTTAATACAGCAAAACTCCTATTCTATTTAAAGAATAGAAGTTATACTGCCTATATAAAACTCTCCATATCGAGATTCTAACCAATAATCTACCAACTGCTCTGTAATATAAATATAAATCCTTGCTCGGGATATTGTTAATACTCCTAGAGAGTTATATGTTTACATAGATTTTTTGAAACTACTAAATAAAATAAGCAGTTTCGATAATAAATCATTTAATAGTAACTAATTGAAAATCAATTCTGAACTATATTATATAAGATCTCAAAATCCCAAAATGAAAAAGAGAGATTATCTGTAAAAATTAGATAACCTCTCTTTATAAAGTTTAATTTTACTAACCAATTTTTTATTGTATAAAATATCTTTTAAAATTGTTAAATTTTATCTGAATTATCCATCTACTCTAAAACTTCATTAAGCTTATGTTCTACAATTCTAACATAATCCAAAGAAGCCTATAAATAGCGGCGAACGTAGTTTTTAAAGTCCAATTCTGAATGTGATATTATTGTAGACATATTTAAGTAGTTTCACCTTATTACCTCCATTAAAGGTGTTTAGATCATATTATTCCAGTCAATCTCGATTGATTTATGCTTCATATCTACTAACCATCTGCATAAAGCAATGCCTTCATATCCATCTTCATCTTCTAAATAATCCTGAATGAATAATGCTAAATGCTCATCATCCTTAATACTACTTTTATAAAAATCATGATATCCCATATTAGCTACATAATAAATATCATAAGGATGACTAGTATCTAGATCTATTTTATATTTTTCTAAAATAGACATTACAAATTCCCAAGTAAGATTTCCAGATTTATCGGAATGATTCATCTAAGATAATGCAAACTCACACAACTTCTTATTAAAATGATATCCATGTTCTTTTATGTAAGAATCTTTACCTAGACATTTGGAGTCTTGTATTACTATTATCATTTAATTGCTTTAGTCAATAAATTAGTTATATTATCTAGTTTGCTTTCAATACCATCAACTTTAGTTTCAAGATTTATTATCTTTTCTTCTTGTACCTTCTATTTAGCAAATTCTGGATTTAAATTTTTTAATAAATCCTCTCCTTTAGTAATAACTTCTTCATGATATGGAATACTATCTATTACTTCTTTACTATTTTTAATCATATTCTGAATTTCAGAAGAAATTGATTCTCTATCGTCACTTATTATAGTTTTTCCATTATCATAATAAGCTATTCCCATGCTAGAAGGAAGCTATTTAAATTCTACAGACTTTCCATTTATGTCTACTTTAATGTCAGTTGTTTGACTTGGGACATATTGCATATATTTTAATGGTGCATTTACCTCAGTAACTATTCCAATTTGCAAATCAGATGGCTTATGTAAAATATATACCTAACTATTCTATCTTAAATTACTAAACATTAGGTAAGGGTTTTAATTGTATTAGATGCTTTATTAAAAGTCCACAGATGTTCTCCAGCAACAAGAGATGTTATAGCAGCACCAGTATTGTCTGTTAGAGTTAATGACTAATTGTTAACACTAATTGTAACTCCAGTAACTGTACCAGAAGCTGTAGGAATTGTTACAACAATTAAACCAGCTGGACCTAAAAATCTAAATGTATGATTAGGTAGCGTATAAACAGCATTGGCTGAGGAGCTACCAGCAGTTGTTAAGGTAGCGGTAGTATAGACAACTCCGCCTCTATTTCCAATAATATTTCCGTTACACATAGTTAATTAAATTAGTTCCAAAAACTTGTATTACCGTATGCTGTGTTAAGATAGCTTGGATAGACCGAAAGCTGTGGATACTACACTGCTACAGTTGAAGGCTATGCACATTTAATAGCATTTAATTCCTGAATAATAGGTCGCAATTCAGCTTGTCTTTCGGCTCTAGCATTAGCAGCAGTAAGTTGTGCAGTAAGAGTATTAATCTTATCCTGCTAAGCATTAGCCTCCATTGTAGAAATCTTATCTATAATAGTTTGTGTCTAATTCTGCAGATCTCTAGAAAGCTGGCTAGTTTGAGCTTGAGTTTCATAAGCAGTGCTAGAGAAACCATTAGTGATTCCATTAGAAAGGGAATCCAAACGACCTAAAACAGCTTGAGTATTATTTAAATCTCTAATTTGACCTTCATAACCCATTTGAGTTACTAACTGTTTATTTTCACAGCAACAAGTCTGCATTTGCTGAATAATATTACTATCACCAAGAGCAATAGCATTCTTCACACTTTCTGCACTATAACCAACTTGACCACCAACTGTCTGTATTGCTGAACGAACATTAGCTACAGCAGCTGTAATAGCAGCAAGGTCAGTATTAAATGTTTGAGCAAGTTGACCTAAAGCATCTCTATTACCATTAATAGCTTGTAAAGCTAAATTGTTATTATGGTTATTATTGATGTTATCTGCAAGAGTAGCTACCTGCCTGCTTACCTCATTTACCTGTGCAGTATCATTTCTGTTGCCCCAGCCGAATCCATTGCCTCCAAAGAACGCCAGCCAGATTAAATACATAAAAGGATTGTTATTCCAATTATTATTTCCCATTAATGCTAACATCTCAGCAGTATTGTTGCCATTTTCAGGCATACAATAAATTTTTTCAGTAGTTTCACTCATAGTTTTAAAATTTTAAAGATTAATAAATTATTTGTTCTAGAACTTAATCTACTATATACTTAAAATTTCAAAATTTCTGAATGTACTAAAATAAAAATAGGGAACTTTACTTTACAGTAAAATCCCCTATTTTCTTAAATATTTTTAGTTAAGTCTATTTTATATTTGTTCCTATGTAAATAAGATTTACTATTGAACAATTTATTCTTCTACAAACAATGAATAAAGCACTTCCAGGAAATCAGCAGCACTTAATTTCTGACCATTAATTTCTACATTATTGTCAGCATTAACTACTACAATTTCATTATACTCATCTTCAGTCAAAGAACTATGAGTAATAGTTACTTCCTCATTACCCCTTGTCTGCATATAAGCAATGTAATCCTCATTAGCTTTATCAGTAAGAGTCTTTAATTCACTATTTTGCTCTTCTGTACGTTCATCCTCTGAAATTTGCTGGAGTTCTGCAAGTCTTTCTGAAGGAAGCTCCTTAATAAAAGTCTGCATATCTTCATCAAAAGCTTTACGAACTTTAGCATATTCAATTCTCATCGCCATTACCTTGATTTTTAAATCCTTACTCAAGGCATCATCACCATTTTTAAGAAGAACCTTAGTAATAAAGTTCTGCTTAACTAACACTTCATTTGTTGTCATTCTTTACTTCATTTACAGTTGTTAAAATAAATTGCTCAATCTCTACTAAAGCATCTGCAGCAACATTATTGCAGTTAAAATTAACTGTACCATCAGAACTTTCTGAAAAATAAAAGTTGCCAAGATGCGTTGAATCTTTACTAATATTTCCATTAAAACTATCTATAATTGATTCCTCGCCAATAGTGATATTACCTGTTAAACTAAGTGTTTCATTACTATTAGCTACATTGTACTGAATTCTTTTATTTGTTAATTCCATGTTGTAAATATATATTAATAAATTATTAAAACCTAATTATAAATGTTGAATTTACGAATCTTTTTCTACATCCCAAGCTGAAGGATAGATGCCAGAATTTTTAATAATTTCGGCATTAGAAATCATAGAAGATTCAATTCCATTAAGATAACTGCCTGGAGTTCCTGTAAATTTAAATTCTTCAGTATTAAATATAGGAGCTTCACATGGTTTAGCTAGAGGAGCATAAGCAAACATACCATCAATATTAAGTAAGCTTGTAAAGCTGCTTGTATTATTAGCAAGGCTCATTAACTTACTACTAATATATGGAATACCTGTTCCATTTGTTAAGCTACCTGCAAAGATATAAGAACAGTTTCTTAAAGATTCATAAACCTCACTGAAAATTTCATCTGGAACTTGCTATATATCTGTTAATTCTGCAGAAACGTTACCTTCTGCATCTTTATAGTCTGTATGGAAAGTACAGTATTGCCACATACCTTGAATATTAGTAAGCGGTAATGTTGTAATTACTGTAGATTCTTTTCCATCTTCATCAGTAACTGTTTTAGTCCCTGTATAAATAAGAGATGCATTAATCTTACAAGCCTGATAAATTTCAGTATTTTGGAACATTTCTGAAATATCAGCTAAGTTAGGGATATTCTCAAATAAATTATCTGGGTACATCTAACCATAAGTACCATTATTAAAATCTATATAAGGAGCAAAATGAGTATTTTTAAATACTCCAGACAACTTAGTAGATTTAGCTAATTGTGTTCCTGCTTTGAAGAAGTCTTTAGTTATCTTCTATTCTGTAGGTCCAAACCAATCTCCTTCAGTATCTAATACATAAGTACTTGTAGATTCATCTAAAGTAGCATGTCTAGTCTTATAGAATAGATTTCCAAGAACTCCAGAAACATCAACATTAGCTTGGCAATAATCAAATATATCTGTAGGAATTGTATAGTTATCTACCTTAGTAGCAGGTGATTCTCCTATTATATAATGATCTGCCCAAGTAATTGTATGTAAATCAGAGTCTTCAATATAATAATCACATACAGTACTATAACCTAAATTCCAGCAATCAGCAAATACTGCGGACATATTATTTATATTAGTCCCATAAAGCCATTTTTCTGGAATTGCGCCTAATACTCTAGAATTACTAAATGCCTACGATATATTAGTTAATTTACTACAATTCTAAAACATATTGCTACACAATTTCATGGGAATAGTGCAATCTGCGAATATATTAGAAATACTAATAAGTGAAGTACACTTAGCAAAGAAATCTGTAGTAAATTCATAAATATCATCTCCAAAAGTAGAAGTCACTCCTTGGAATAAGTAATTAATAGTTGTTAAACTATTATTATAGTTTAAAAATTCAGATAAAGTCCCAGTTAGTGTTATTCCATTAAAAGGAGCACTTAAAGTTTTTAAATAAGAATTACTTAAGAAATATTCTCCACTAACTTTAGATAAATCTAGTTTAATAGAACATTCAGTAAATGGGCTTGAAATAGATGCGAAATAAGGAACATAATATTCTCCACGAGTTCCTGGTTCAAATAAAGAAGAACAACCTATTACAGTAGTAGGTTCATATATCAAATCTATACCATCATATAGATAGTTATTTAATAACATACCTCCTTCTGTCTTAGTTTTTTCTCTATAATCCTTTACAGTATGAAATAAATAAGGTCTTCCATTATCATCTACATCTACAGTCATTTTAATTCCTGTATCTTTAAATACACAGAATGGGTATAAATAAGAAGGATTCTTTACAGTAGAATTGCTGCTTGTAGTAGTTGCAGAATGTTGTGAATTGGCAGAAGTTAAATCAATAAAGAAGTTCTTAGAATGTAAAGGAGTTTCTGTAGTATCTAGATCAGCATCTACTACGGCAACTAAACTCTTGCAACCATTAAACATATAGTCTACATTAGTAAGTTTAGTACATCCTTTAAAGAAATCATTATCAATATAATTTAATTCAGTATTTTCAAACATTCTTTCACAAGTAAGAAGGTCTGGAAGATACTCCCATAAATTCTCAGTAATAGAACCATTAATAGATGTATTGGCAAACATTGAATTAGTATTAGTAAGACTCATGGTCTTATTACCTCCAATACTCATTGTATTTGCGGCAAAAATTCCAGAAATCCCTGAACCTGAGAAGCACTCTTCAGCGTTAGTACATTCAGAAGGAAATTTAGAAATTAAAGTTCTATACCAAGTACCTAATTTCTTACAATTCTTAAAGCATTTATTTAATGAAGCTGAATGGAATTCAAAATCAAGTTTTTCTGCATCATGATTAGTTTCAAAATCAAGTTTAGAACAATTTTCAAATACTTCAGCTCCTTGAATATCAAAGTAACCTGTTAATGTTTCTAAAACAGAACATCCATTAAATGCTTTAGCTGGAAGTTCTATTAAATTATCTGCATTGTAAGTGCATTTAACAATTTTTAAACTACTACAATCAGCACAATTAATATTACATAAATCAACAGAATCTTCCAAATCTAATTCTTCAAAATTGGAAGTACTGTTAATATCTAACGTCTATAATTTAGTTAAACCTGCAAAAGAAATACCACTACCACCTGTAGTATGAATATTAGCATCTTTAATATTAGTTTTTCCTAAATTCAAAGTAACAATATTAGGACAGTTAGTTAATTGTAGAAAAGATAGATTATTTTGCCCACTGATATTAAATGTCTGTAGGTTTGGATTATTATCAATTTTAATAGTATTTAAAGAAGATAATTTATTACCACTCCAAGTAATTGTAAGATCGGTTATATTACAGTTTTCTATAGAAAGACTCTCTAATGTAGAAGGTAATGTAATAGTAGTTAGAGAAGGAAGATTCTTTAACTCTAACTATTTAATCTTAGTTCCTGCTAAACTTAAAGTAGTTAAACCTGACTATCCTGATAATACTGAATTATTATCTTTATCCGTAGGAATTGCACTAATATTAGAGTTAGATAAGTTTAATACTTGTAAACTACCATTAGTTGGAAGAGTGAATGACTGAATATTACATCCGCTTAAATTTAAAGATTCCAAACTCTCACATCCAGAGAAATCAACAGATGTTACAGGATTTAATGTAAAATTAGACATATCAATTGTCTTAACATTACAAAGACCTTCACCATCACTGTACATAGGAACAGCACTATTAAAACCTTTCATTGTTAATCCTGAAAGGGAGAAATCTGTTAAATAAGGGAATTTAAATTTCTATTGGGCAGAACTCCAACCAAATTTATTAAAGTTACTCCAAGTTTTAATTAACTTATTACCTTCTAAGTTCCATAAGTTACCCTGACTTTGAGTTTCAAAGTTATAACTTCTAGGAGTTTCATCAATCCAAACAGAGTGTTTAACACCAGAAGATGCTGAATATCTGATTTTACAACGCTGAGTTCCTGTAAGAATACCTGTAATTGTAGTAGAAGAAGCTGTTTGACCAGCATTCCAAGAACTGTTAACATTAGTAACTACATTAGAACCTAAAGTAGGCATTGATTCTAGATAAACAGAGTCTAAGAATTGTATTCTCTTTTTAAACCATCTACGAACTGTAGAAATACGAGTTCCATATAAGAATGAAGTTTGTTTAGAACTAGTATCAGCTATAAAGCCTTTTTCAGAATCCCATTTACGAGAATAGTCTACATACTTTTGCTGATAGTCATAATTATACATTATGGCACCTGTTTTGTTAATATATCCAGCATAGTAGGTATCTATAAACTTATCTGGGTCTTGTAATTTAGTTTGTCTTAAATTCCAATAAGTAGCTCCTATAGTAGTTTCTCTAGTAGCATCATTACCATTATTATCAAGAGATTGCAATACTTCCCAAAGACGATTATTGTGAGTTCCAGCAAATGCAAATGTCCAATCATCAAATACACTATCAGATGCAGGACACCAAACAACGCCTTCAGTAGTTCCATTACCTGCTTCTGTGTAAGTTCCATAAGTATTATAGTAACGGTTAGGATGTGCATCATATTCAACAGAATCAGAACCTCTATTATCCATTTTAAATGCAGTATCCATATCATAGAAGGCAGGAGTCCACCTCTCACCATCCCAACTTCTAAGTACTAAGTTCTTACACATAGAGTCTACAAGGCCGAATACTACAGCTGTTACATAGTATGCATATAGATTAGGCATTGAAATGTACTTATCCAAAGCAGCATAAGTTAAGTTGGTAGTATCTGGTTCCCAATACTAAATAGCTCCACCTCGTAATACTGCAGAATAAGTACCATCATCATTACGTAATTTCTATTCTACTTTAGTTCCTGTAAAAGATTTGGCTAGTTTATTATAAAGAGAATTAGTAATTGCAACAAATGCTTCATTATCACCATAAGTAGGAGAACGATTACTTAACATATATTCTGTTATAGTAAGATGTGCCTATCTAAATAATAATTCATCGTCACCAAAGTTGTCTTCTACTTCCAAAGAATAAGCATCTGCTGCATATTCAGAGTCTCCTTTAGTTGCATAAGTATAAGACTCTATTAATTGTGGAGCATTTCCAGGCAATGTCTTATCTTCAGTATATTCTTTTAAGGATTGCATACCTAAGTTATTGTAAGCATAACGTCCTAAATTGAAGTTATATACTCCCATAAATTCAGTTGCTCCTTTTCCAGCACCTTCTGCTCCGAATTTTATAAAGACTAAGCAGGGGAAACCTTCTGAAGTCTTTTTAACCTTATAAGCTAACTTACTAGCATCAGTGGTTTTATTAGGATATTGGCTAGGGAAGAAAGAATCATCACTATTTAAGAATGAGCCTATTGCAACATTATTAACGTGTGCTGAATCAACAACATCGGCTTTAAGGGTAAATTCATATTCTGGAAGCCAATTATTAATTTTTAATAATCTCTTTTCCCCAGAACTTGAATATCCCATATTTAATTCGAAGTTCTTACTATTATAAGAAAGAGAAGATGTACCTTGAATAGCTACTTTAGGACTATAAGTCTTTTCAGTATCTTGTTCACTAGATTTAACTTCTAGTGTTCCGTATTTAGTCTTAATATTGACATTAACATCCCAATTTATTTTAGTAATAGCAGTACCATTAGCATTGGTTGCTTTAGCATCCCAAGTAGCTTTTACATACTAGTACATATCTGAATTAGGGTCAACTTCAGTTAAATACACTATAGGATAATCCAAATCATATTCAGCATAGTGGTCATTAATAAATGAATACATTACAGAAGCATCCAAATAATTACCATCACTATCACAAAGTAAACAAGTATTAGAACCCTGAGAGAATAGATTTTTCTTTCTTAAAGTACTGTCTAATGTAGAATCAACTTTCCCACTCACTAAATGGGCTTGTTCTATTGCTGCCATCCAGTTATAAACTGGCAGTAATCCGGGAACATTTCCTACATAGATTTCAAAATCATATATCTTACAGTTAGCTTGGTTTGATAAATCACTTCTGCAGCCTAAATATAAACTATCTGCAAAATTCCATTTACCTTGTAAGTCAGCTTGTGGAATAATAGTACATTTAGACATCACTCCATCCATATAAAGAGCGAAGTAATAAGAAGTAAGTTCAGATGTTGAAGTAACTGTTGTAGCACTCCAAACGCGTAAACCAATAGTAACTGTACTTGTCTTTCTATCAGAATCGGAATAGTAGTTTTCTCCTGTAATAGGAGTTTCTACTTGGAAACCATCAACCTCTCCGAATTTTAAAGTTATATAATCAGAATTTATTTCAAATCCTGAATACAATTCCCCATTACGATAAGAACCTAAACTTAATATAGTCTAATCTTGTGGGTCATCTGTATTATATTTATAAGTACATTGTATATAGAATCCTGTTGAAAACAGAGATGCTGAAAGAAGTGCTGTATTAGGAAAGAACTCACTAAATCTATCAATAGTAGCATAAGTATTACCAGTTAAACTAATATACTTAATATTATCAATAATAAAACCATTTGAAGTAGTATTATTGTGTAGATTTAAAGTGGTCTTAGTACCATTAGATGCTGGATAAGAAGTAAATCCATAATCTCCAGAATTAGGTATTGTATAAGTTACAGAAGATGCTGTAGTACTAGTAGCAAAATCAAAAGGTCCAAAAGAAGCTAATAGATTTCCTTTAAACCATCTTAAATCACCATTAGAGCTTTCAGATATATTAAAATATACAGCTGATGTAGCAGTTTGATTTGATTTAAAAACTGTTATAAGTAATTTATATACTCCTAATTCAAGGCCAGATGTAGAAAAACTAATTATAGATTCTACATTTTTAGCTAATCCTGTACCTTCTGTATATTCAGCTATCTAATCCTCTCCTTTATAAACAATGTAACTATAGTCAAACTCTGTAATATCATTTGGCTAATAAGAAGGAGTTACTTTAAAAGATACATAAGCACCTTGAGCTACATCAGTAGCATATTCTTCAGATTCTCCAATTCCGTCTATTAATAAAGCTAATGAAGTACCACTAATTATATTAATATTAGCAGAAATTGTTGTAGAAGAAATATTTAAAGATTCAGAATATAATACTAATTTAAAATTATATTTAGAACCTAAGTTAAGTTCCATATATTTTTTAAAATCAATACTATAAACTTGTTCTGAATTAGAACTATTTACAGACCAAGTAGCTACTGGGTCTATATTAGAGAAGTCAGAAGACTGTGTATTATAAAGGCGAAGTTCTGCAGTTTTTCCTGTTTTATTTAAAGCTTGATAAACACCTGTAGTATTAGAGTTTCCTCCTAAAATATACTAAGCATCAGGAGAAGTTGTTCTAACTAAGTTTAAGGCTCCCCAGTGAATTTTAAGAATAACTTCTGATGTATAATTATCAGAAGAATCATGTGCTTGTAGAATAACAGATATATCTGTAGATATTCCTTTAATAGTTAAATTAAAATAACTTAAACTAGTGTGAGATTCACTATCTACTAGAGTTTTACCTGAACCATCAGTAGCAGTAACGTAGAAAGTCTTTTTACTATTACCACTATTAATCATCATAGGAATTTCAACAGTAGAAGAAGAAGTATAAAAGTCAGTCTATCCATCTTTAATGGTAATAGAGTAGTCAGCGCTACCTCCACCACCTCCACCTCCACCAGAGCCGCCTTTAGCTCCGTTTTGATATATCCAAGCCAGATTATGCTCTAGCTTGGATATTTTATTATTAAGTTTCTAGAAACCTCTTTCTACACTTATACTAGTAGTTTCTGGGTCAAGTAATGCAGCTTCAGATAATTCTATATTTCGAGCATTACCAGCAGCATCTACTTGCCAAGAAGTTCCGTCATAGTGTTTTATTGTACTCATTTGCCAAATAATGTTTTAAGAACAAGAATATCAGTATTTCCAGTAATTCCATTACCATTTGCTGCTGTTACATCAGCACTAGTACAAACATTTGTATTATAGTTATATGGCTTATTAGAAGTAGAGGAATTAGCTGCTGTTCCATATTTGTTACAATATAACTTTCTTACTTTACCTAAGATTCTATCTCTAGATTCTGAAACAACTTCTGTAGTTTCTGTTTCAGTACCTTTACCAATACTCCATACAATATAGAATGGGAATCTCTGTAATTTAACATTAGCATTACTCTTATTAGAATCAGCAGGATAATAAGTTTGAAGCCAACCAATATTGTTAGCAGGCAATTCTTTATTAGAAATAGTTTTATAACCTGTTGCCTGACACATTGAATATTTAACATACCATAAAGTAGCATCTTCTGATAATTGGGCATTTACTTTCTAATCATCAGTAAGAGTAATACCTCCTTCTTGGAAAATGTAAGGCTACATTCTATCTTCTTCATTGTCTCTTAAATAATAAGAAGAGGTAAATGTATGCTTATGTCCGCAAATACTTAGGTTGAATTTATTTTCTTCTAAGAACTTACTAAACCAGAATCCGCCAGGAATATTTAAGTGAGAAGTTACTGTGCCTCTATGTTGTTTTAATTTATCAAATGCATCTTTATAAGTAGCATTGGTTGGATCTTTTTCATAATTGTCTTTAGCTGTCTTATAAGCAGTTACAACAGTTTTAATAAGAAGTGTAAATGGATTTTCATGACAGAAAGCAATTTTCCAATCAGGTGTTACACCTAAAGATTCAATATAAGATAGGTCATCTACACACCATGCTTTTAAAGTAGTTCCATATAAAGAAGCACCTTGTTCTCCAAATAAATATTGGTCAGCAGTGTAGTTTTTACCAGAAGCATCATCTGGATTAGAAATTCCAGAATCGGCATTAGTAATTTCAGAGTTCATACTTAAGAAATAAGTATTACCATATACAAAACTATAAACGCTTGGAACATAAACACCAGCACTTGATGTAGGAACTTTATTAGGATGTTCATAAGTAAAGAAATACTGAACATTAATAGGATTTACTTTAGTAGCATCTGTACCTAAACCAAGTTCATAAGGAATAGCTGGACAGAGATCATTATTACCTACTGTATATTGCTATTCCATATGGTCAAATAATGGATAACCTGCCTTAAAGTAATCAACCCATTCGTTGATTCTATTACCGTTCTAAGTAGCATCACCAGTATTTATGCCGAAATCTATGTTAGATTCATTTTTATAAATATAGTCTGCTGATACTTCCCAAGTTTTATACTCTTCAGCATTAAAACCTTGTTGGTCAGTTACTTGAACAAACTTAAATCCATTATTTATGATACTTTGTCTATTACGCAGTGTAAACTCTTTAATATCAGTCCAATTATCTTCATAACCAGCTTGATATTCATAAGTTTCATCACTAGAAGGACCATCAGTTAACTTACCCTCATTAAAAGGAGTATATAAGTCTATAATTACCTTATGTGCTGTAAAATAAGTTCCATCAGTTGTGAAGGAGCGAATTCTATTATAGATAGCATTATCTCTATTATAAATAGCTTCTCTCTTATCTCCTTCTTTAAAAGATTCAACAGTAGTCCAAGTAGTTTCTCCCTTCTTTCTATATCTAAGATATTCATCTCTATAACCTTTAGTAACCCAAGTAAAACAACGGGTTGTGTGCGGGTTAAATCCGAATGTGCAAGTTATGAAAGTAGGAGCACCATCTTCTAATAAATGTTTATTATAGAAAATAGTTTTACCTTCTGTTGAATTCTTAGGCTGATACCATTCTAAGTCAATTTCTGGATTAGTTAAATCCAAATTAATATAAGTCCAAATCTTGTTATTAGCCCAATCAGTAGTAATTACTGATTTATAAGCTTGTGATACATTATCCATATCATAATAATGTAAGTAAAGCTTATTGTTAGTAAGATTAGCACAAGGAGCTGAAACACAAGGCATATTAATATTATCAGTTCCATCATTATAAGTTCCGAATCCTACTAAGTCAATATAACCATAGCAAACTCCAATACCATCAGAGTTACTTAACCAAGGAGAGGCATTTACATAAGGAGTTGTTGCTAATGTTTCTGTAGTAACATCTTGTGCTGATTTATCAGTAGTTCCTGAATAAAGAGGACCTGTAAGTAATAAAGAACAGCTAGGAGCTAAGTTCAACATATTATCAGCCCAAATTGTTTTTTCATCAGTATCAAGAACATCCGATTTTAAAGTATTTTCTTTTGTCCAATACATATCAGGTTTTCCAACATGTATTTTGGCATATTTATCTTGTCCGCATCTAGCGCATTTAATCAAGTAAGTACTACCACTTTTAATAACACCTTTAAGAGGAAGAGTAATCCATTCTCTACCATTAGCAGTTGGCGCCCCTTCTGTATAATGTAAAAACAAACCATTTAAGTTAATATCACTTTGAGTAATATTAGCTAATTCAATAAATTCATAATTACATAAAGAATAAGCAGAATCACTAGCTTTTCCAGTTGAATATACTTGATTTATAAATAATAAAGCATTTGTAGCACTAGCTGCACTAGCTTCTGTTGGTAAATAAGGTGTTTTATAATAGCTAGAACCTTCTTTTAAAATGGTCTATGCGTTATTTTTCGTTTCCGTATTGAGCGATTCATCATATAAATTTAACTCTCCTCCACTAACTCCAAAAGTATAATGTTTAGTAGAATCAGTCATATCCACAAATGATATACTTCCAATATAATCGCCTTTTTGAATTATTCCATTCATAATATCGTCTGGTACTTCTGGGTCTGGAGTTACAGTAGATGAACTAGCCCCAATTTGATAAAGTTTATAAGTTTTTGGATCTTTAATCCATAACTATTTCTTGTCATAACACCAAAGTAATTCAGCAGCTAAGAAGTTATCCTTGTATTTCTACATATCCGCATAACTGCCATATTTAATTTGAATATGTTTGACATTTGGTAAAGTTTTATAATCTGGTTCGGGAGAATCTGTAAGAAGCATTGTATTATAAAGTTCTTCTTCTGCATCATCTTCTTCCTAACTAGTCATATCTGGTTCAATAGCTTCTACTCCGTCGTATTCATTATACATATTATTGCTGAAATCTCCAGATTGAATCTATTGATTTAAATATTCTAATTGGCTGACTCTATTTGACAAAATGTTTACCATTTGTAATAAAGACTTAACTACACTATTTTCTGAATTAAGTCCTTTATTTGATGTATCTACCCAAATAGAGTCAGTTTTAGGTTGTTCTTCACTATCTAGAGGTTGTGTGTCTTGTATATAAACATTACCGTTTCCACCGCCTCCTGAACCTAATTTTGCTTCTTCCCAAGCCTTGCCATTCCAATTATAGTAATACCCAGTTTTACTAACATGGGCTAATTGACCAATAGTCAATCTATTACTATAATTAGAAGTCCAAGTATTTCTTTCTTCAAGAGTTTGAAAAGGTAGATAACCACCTTTTATATCTAAAGTATCTACTACAGGAAAATTTGCATTATTTTTAGGTTTAAACTATGCTATTATTTCTGTATTCATTCAAGTTTAATTATAGGAATTACCCCATTAGAATCACCACTATTATCTGTAAATTGGCTACTACATATACCGTCAATCCAAGAGTCTCCATTATTTTTGTAAAAAGTAATTTGCGCAAACTAAAAACCCAAGCACTATAACCTTCTTCATAGTTACATGCCACCCAAGTATCTTTATATGGAAGTAATTTTGCCAAATAAGGAACATTACACATTAACCATACTTCATACATTCCAGGCAGAAAAGCGGTTCTTCCAAAATAAGTATCATCAAGTGCACCACAAGATACTACACAATTATGGTCAATTCTTAAATCCTCTTCCGAACTAAAAGTAGAAATACTATCTGGATTGCTGATAGTAGAGCAAAATTCATAACACTCTTCACCCATCACATCCTCCATATATAAATAACCATACTTATTAATTCCATCTACAGGAATAGCAAACGACCAATAATCACTTACAATTATAATCGCAGCCCAACTACTTAAATTACTATAAGTAGCTTTAGTAATATCTTGCCACGAACTTTGAAGGGCTATATTACTTCGGTTATTAGTAACATAGGCTTTTACATTAGGGGCTCTTCTCCAAATTAGAGTATTTCCTTTATACACTTCATTTATTGGGGTGCTTGCCAATCGTATATCTTTAATAGTTTTAGTATTATAAATCATAACTTAATAAATAAAATAAAGAGTGTTACTATTAGGATTACTAGGTAAAGCACTTAATACTGATATATGGTAGCCATCTATTTTATCAGCATTTTCAGAGCCTGTTGCATAACTAACTGATTGTGAACCGATATTACTACTATCAATTACTCTAATCCAACCATTATCTGTTCCATCAGCAATTCTTCGATAATATATAGCATTAGAATGGAAACAAGAAGCTAAATCAACATAATAACCATTTGCATTTGCGTGATTCATTCTAATTATATGATACCAGTCACTAGTAGGACTAGCATTTACTTCCGAACCAGAAGTTATACTAGTGTAGTGATTAAAGTATTGTAAACCGTTTGCTCCATAGTTTAAAGAAGTATTAGCGTTCAACCAAGTTGAACTCTAAGACGTATTAGCGTAATTTACACTAATGCTACTAATACTTTTAGTTGTGCCACCTATTGTAATACTAATACCGTTGTTACTATTAGATAAAGCAGTAAAAAGACCGCTAGCATGATAGCCATCTATTTTATCAGCATTACTAACAGACTAACTTCCAATGTTTCCAGAATGGATTAATTTTTTCCAAGCCGTCCACCCACTACCGTTAGTACTTGTTCTAAAACGGAGATTATCATCAGTATTACCCATTATTTGAGTATACCAACAAGCATATCCATTATTTATATTAGGTTTAGTTGATCTAGCAGCATTATTACACATTTGTAATATACTACCATAACCGTTGCCCATTGTACTAGAACCACCAGTAACGCCAATTACTTTCAATCCAACAGCATCGTAATTATCTGCTGCTGAAATATCACCATAAAAAGTAATAAAATCACTAATTGCTTTATGACCTCCTCCCCCTGTAAGAACATAATTATCATTTGATCCACTTTTAGAAAAGCCTGCACTATATACAGTTCCATAAACAGATAGAGATGTAGAGTTGCCACTTTCTCCAATATAAGTATTGGTAAAGGTAGTTACAGCATTTTCTTGCAATTTTAATACACTTTTATCCTTAACTCTCATTCTAACAACCCCACTTTCAGCTACCATTCCATTTCGCTAGCCGTTTCCTACTCCAACGAAAGTCATTCCAGAATCTAGGTATAAAGAGCTATATGCAGGAGATGAAGGGTGGTCATCACAAGAATAATTAGATGCAGGAGTCGCTCCAACTTCTATAGCAAATCCATTACGAGCTAAAATGTAAGCTCTCGTATCTCCTGAAGGAAGTACTAATTTGTTAGTTCCTGAATGTAATCCATAATTTGATGTTAGGAATAACCCTTTAATTCCAGAGGTAATGGCATGAATTGAGCTGCTCATTAAATTAAGTTCAGAACTATAAGCATTTATATTTACACCATTTCCAATAATTCCCACAGAATTATTAGCACAAATACTAATATTGCCTCCACTAGTTTTTGGGTCAATTTTAATAAAAGAACCTAATCCAAACTTCCAATCATCATAATCATTATTAATTGAGGACATTGCTCCAATATGAATACGGTTATCAGAAGTACCTACTGCAGGAGCAAAAACATTTTCAATAGTTTTAATAGTTGTACTAGAGTTTTTTCTATAAGAAGACCATTTTACAAATGATAAATCACTATTCAAAATATTTTTTAATCTGTTATAAGACATTTTTCTTATCCAATTGTCATATGAATAATAAATATAATTTACAGTACCTGAGTCTTCTGCATTAATAGCCGTATTTATATAACTCGAATACATATAACCGTTACCATCTCTAGCAACTAAAGCATTTGCAGTATTACCTGTAGTCCATTTTTTATGGCCTCCTCCTCCTGTAAGTACATAGGAATCATCAGAACTGTTTCTTATAAAGCCCGTAGCCTAAGTATATCCGCCAACATTTAAAGTATAACTACTTATATTGGTATTACCTATAGTCCAGCCGTTACTATGCCCCCACAATCGAGGGGCTTGTTGTCCACTACTATTATTTTTATTAATATAAAAATTACCATCATAAGTATGGATGCTCCAAGATTTAGTAGATGTTCCCCAATCATTGCTATTATCAGTGCCTTTTAACATTATAGTTGTCCAGCCATTACTATTAGAATTAAGACGAATCCCCTCTCGATAATTATCAGATCCTCCATTTATATAAATAGTGCCATTAACATCTTTGCTGCCATTAAACTGCTATCCCCAAAGATATCTTCCTGTTAAAAGTTGTCCTGCACTACTAGCGTAACCTACACTTAAAGCACTGGTTAGATATGTGCGTAAATAATTATCGGAGCCATTAGTTCCCCAAACTCTGGCAGGACTTGAATTATTACCTTCATTACCATTTGAAGAATTAATATATCCACATTGAATATAACCATTACCATCAGTTCTAACAATTTTATTAGCCTCATTATTACGCCCAGTATGAACATGTAAACCATCAAGTAAATCAGCGTCAAGACCAGAGCCACTACCATCATTATTTGCATCCCATATTGTATAAACATTAGTTCCTACAGCATGTTTTAAACCTGTAGCAGAGGGTGTTTGAAGATATACCATATCATCTCCGTCATTACCAACACCAATAATAAGTTTATTAGCCTCACCACTAGTATTAGTTCCTCCATAAGGCTGGAATTGAATAAATCCCTTATCTGAAGTTTGGTTTATTGAGGTAGTACCTTTAGATGAAGTAAAGAGAATACCACTCTTACCGTATGTAGTATCTCCTCTAAGAATAATATTATTATAAGTATTTGTATAATAACCTTCACTAGTGGCATAACTAGAACCATCTATAGTCCCTTGCAAGATTAATCCACCAGTTAAAGTACCGCCGCTAAGAGGTAAATAGTTATGAGTATGACTAGCTGCAGCAGCTCCTACATTACTATAGGTAATATTCCAAGTTTTAGCTTCTGCTCCATCATAACTACCTAATGAAGTTCCATTAGTTTGAATAGTTAATGCTTTTGGATTTTTTAATGTAGAAGGTATATCTGAATACAAAGCAAGACGTTTCCACTCACCCCAACCACTATTATCATCTTTACCACTACGAAAATACATAGTAGAACGGTTTTGAGTGGGGAAAGCAATTTGAGAATTCCATCTATATTCACTATTCCAAGCAGCACTTAAAATATGCCACCAATCACTAGATATTCCAGATCCTGTGGTCATTCCCATATAATTACCACCAAGACCCGCTGTACCACAATTAGTGCCACCATAATTATAAACATAACGGCCATCATGAGTGTGACTAGCTGCAGCGAAAGAACTTGAATCTGAAGTATCCAATACTCGATACTTTCCTTCATTTTGGTAGTAATATCCATCTAATTGCTGAAATATTTGTCCTCCTTTACAAACCCAACCTATATCACCACCTTCTGCAGAAGAAGCATGAGATAGTATAGTATATCCATTAGCAGTAGTTAGTGTGCCCCAGTTCATTGCTGATGTGTCAGCAGAAGAACCTGCCCATCTTAAATATCTTCCATCATGGGTGTGCCCCTTAGCAGCATACAAAGTATCAGTTTTACCTTTAATATAATTATATAAACAACTAGCTTTTCTCTTATAAGGAGTATTGACAGCATTAGTATCAGCAAAACCATTATCAGAAGCATAACTAGTTACAAACATTGTTCCGTCAGTTACATTACTAGTACCTTCTGATAGTTGACTTATAAAAGTAGCAGTAGTTACTGTTTTAGCTTCACTACCATCATAAGCTACTCCAAAGGTAGTTAGAGCTTTTGGGTTTTTAAGAGTAGTAGGTATATCAGTAGTCCAAGCGACAGTTTTCCATGTGGTCCATCCGCCTATACAATCTCGTTTGCTTCTATAATAAAGTCTTCCTACATTAGTATCTGTGCCATTAGTATTAGTTTGAGACCCTGTCCACTCCATAGCAAGTTGACCTCCTCCCTTATTGTTGGAAACATATTCTAATATATTGCCATAAGTAGATGGTGCAGTTCCTGTACTAGGAGAAATACCATAGTAAGGTTTAGGAGTAAATCCGCTACTATAATTAGTAGCATTTATAGAAGTATTATCTCCTAATGATGCAAGAGTAGTGTGAGTATGACCACTAGCACTAAAATTATCACTAACCCAACTCTATTTAGCATAAGCACTTAGGTCTTGATGCTATGTAAGATATTGACTATGAGTATGTCCATCTAAAGATAAATTATAAGAAGTTCCTCTTATATTAAGGGGAATATAATTAGCATTCTTTTCTCCCCAAACTCCTCCTGAAATATACTTACCATGTGTCCAAAGTTCTCCAGTATCTAATATAAATACTATAGAAGTAGCTGGAATATTTCCATAATACCCATTAGTAGGAGTAGTTTGCCCTTTTATTCCCTTGTCTCCAAGAAAGACACTTTTCTTGGTAAAAGTTATTAATTTTTTATTAATTGCCATATCACTAAAGTGAAGTTAATAAAAAAGGAGGAGTTTAATCCTCCTTTATATTATACAGTATAAGTTATTCCATTTTCATCCACTTCAGCCCAAACTAAATGAATTGCATTGGAATCATCTCCCGTTGATTTAGTCCAAATAAATTCAGAACCAAAATCCAAATCATTTGTACTTATAGAGGTGTCTAATATCTACGTATGGTCAACACCTGTAGTATAGGCACTTACATTACGCCAAGTATTAGTAGATGAAAATGTTAATACTCCATTTGAATTTGTAATATTTACATTTGTACCTGCTTTGAAGGTTACAGTAGAAGCGGTAGTATTACTAGGCTTATATTCAAACAGTTTAGTAGCAGTATTTACACCTGAACTTTGATAGTTAACTGTTAAAGTCTATAAAGCCGTATTTGCAATAGTTAAAGCATTGTTTTTAGCATTTACTGAAATACCTGTTCCTGCTGCAAACTATACCTAAGATTTTAAAGTATCATTTTGGATTAATTGCAAATAAGGATTTTTAATATCGGAAGTAGGGTTGCTAAAAGCTTTATCCGTATTTTCAGCCCAATATAATACACCACTGTAGTTAATTTCATCACTGGATGGTAATGTATATTTAGTAGTAGTTACTTTTGTAATTCTGCCATATTTATCAGACTCTATACCTGTTAAAACAGAGAACTCTCCTTTATAGCCTAAAGGAGTAGCAGTTCCTGATGCATTTGTTCTTGTAATTGAAGGTAAAGATATTGTTCTATTCTGTGTTAAATCACCACCTCCATTAAGCCCATCTCCAGCTTTAATTTCAATAGTTTTTAAAGCATAACTGCCTTCATCTCCAAGTTCTCGCCATTTTTTACCATCATAAACATACTCACGACTACTTCCACTATCAACAACAACATCACCTGATTTCCAATCAGTACCAGCAATAGTAATAGTTCCATCAGCACCTACAGTAACTTCAGCAGTGCCTTTATAATGCATAGCACTAGTTAAACCATTAGTCATAGTATTAACAAAGTCATAAACAGCTTTGGCTGTAGGAATGTCTGTAGCTGAAGGATTAGAGTTTTCTGCATAAGCAGTTAATACTCCGTAATTTATCCAACCACTATTGTATGCTAATAAACCTGTTTTAGGTTCTTCAGTTGGGGCATAAATAGAGCCTAAATTAAAACCACTAGTAGTATCTCCGCTAGCTTTTCCATTAATACTTAACTAGTAAGTGTTGTTATTATCAGTACTCCAAGCAGGACCTTTGTCGGTCATTTTTAAAATCTCTCCAACACTACCTGCTGTTATAAAACCTGTTGTCCCTTCAGCTGTTTGGTATGGAATCTAATTTGCTCCACCTCCTGCTATATTAGTAGCAGTACCAACAGAGCCAGATCCATTTATGTCAACACCATGAGTTAAGAGATGACCATCTTGAGTGAAGACAATAGAATAATAATAGGCGTTGGCTGTATCATTCCATTCCGCACCCCCATTATTTTTTAACCAATCCTAGGAGTCTTTTAAAGAATGTTTTATATTTACTAATTTCTATGCCATATTTAAACTTCAAGCCAATTAATTTCAATTTTATTATTTACAGATTTAAAATCTGAAGTGAATATGAAATCATAAGGAAGTTCTTCTACTTTTCCTTCATCTGTTTCTATTTTAGGGGGCGGGGCTATCACTCCCTAGACAGCTTTATATACTAAATAAGGAGTTGCTGCAATTCCTTGCCCTTCAATAGAATTTCCTTTAGGGGGCTCTTTAGTAGGAACTTCATCTTGTAATTTTACATGTCCGTATAAAGCAACTATTCCATCTTCCCCTGCTGAGGTACCTGCACCATATTTAGTAGTTTTATCAGCATGGTCTGTAGGAGTAGCAGTACCTTGTACGTTACCTTCTACATCACCTTTAATTTTATATCCAGCAGCAACTGTTAAATTACCAGTAAAAGAACTATTGCCAGATACATTTAAACTTGGTGTGTTTAATATCTCTTGTTTATTTCCGTAATTATCCTAAGAAATTTCATAAGTAACAGAGGCTTTATTTACTTCACCTGTTTCTCGTTCCTGATTAGGGGAACCTGCTACTATGACAGGATAAGAACCTAACTCACTTACAGGATTCTGAACAACTTTAGCAGGAACAGTAATTGTTGACTAATCAGCTTCTGTTATATGTCCATATTCATTTACTTTAATTTTAGGAACTGTAAATGAACTAGAACCAGAAGATGTAGAAGGCCCATAAGTGCCTTCTACATTCTATTTAACGTGTGTTAATGTTTTACCATCCCAATTAAGTGCATCATCTGTGGGAATAGTTGTTAAAGCACTTGATTCAAATACTAATGTATTTCCATTTTTAAATACATCTAAACCAGTACCAGTTGCTTTAACATCATAGTAATATTCTCCAGAATGAATTCTTACTGCACCTGTTGATAATTGTTCTAATTTCAAAACGGGCATCTCTAAGAAAGTAACCCATTTATTTTTTTCAGTATCATATAAGTATAAGCTAGTGTCGTCCTTAACCCAAACATGCCAATTTGTTGGAGGAGTACCAGTACCTCTCCAAACACCAACCTGTCTATTATCCATAAGTTATAGTCGTTATTCCTAAATTAGCATTATCACTTCTATACAAATAGAACACTGTTCCATTAAGTGTTGTTATTCCTTGATATGTAAATCCTCCACTAACACCATTTACTTTTAATTCTTTGCTAGTGTCTGGAATTGCAACATAAATATACTGATAATCTCCAGTAGTAAATGTTCTCTTAGTAGATAAAGTCAAATTACTAGGACTATCTCCATAGTAAACAGTTGCTTGGTCTGTAATATCAGCTATATTTAAGTTGGCAATCTCAGAATCAATGTGTTTTTCTAAATAATTCTTAGTTGCTGTGTATTGCTCATCTAAATAATCACTTAAATCGGACTACTCTCCCAGATTTCCTGTAATGTTACCCCATTTAAGGACATAAGCATCAGCAATACCTAAGTTCTCTCTAGCTACTTTCTTTTGGTATTCTGTTAATAATTCACTAAATAAATTAGCTAATTTGAAATTACCATCAGTGTAGTTTATAGTATTAGAAAGCTCCACATCTTTAGCACAAACAGCATCATGTTCATCTTCCTTTTCCTCAACATCGAAAGTTTCTTTTGGAATTACATATTCAGTTAGTTTAAATTCTAGAGGTTTTTCTTCTATAATAGGAAGTACAATCTCTTCAAATTCTTGTTTTTCTGGAGTAATTAATTCCATTAGATTATTATAATTTGATGAACATAAGTAATCTGGTCTAAGTATGAAATTACATATTCGTTATTCTATGTATTGTGAATAGTCTTTGTAATAATACTACCCATTACATAATCACCTGTATCAATTGTTTTATTAGAAATATTTCCAGATAAGTTGACAACTCTTTCTTTAAAGTCATTATTGACAGTCTCCCAAATAAAATGACAGTTGTTACAACCTGATTCAAATACATTTCCAACACAATCTGCATCTAAAGTGTTATAGTAAGTATCTCCAATAAAGATATTATTATAACATCCTTCTGCTAAGTGATTGTCATGCACAGTACTTAATTCTGAAGCATCTTTGATTTCTCCATTATCAATATAAGAGAATGTATAATACTCTTTATCATTCCAAGTAAATTTGATATTTTTAAAATCATAGTAAGCAGAGTTTCCATTAGAATCTCTCATATAAGTGATTTTATTTTTATTTGCATCGTATTGAATAAAATAATCGGGTCTATCAAGTAGAATAGCTCTAGAATCAAGTAAATTAGTACTATTAGCAATGACTAATAATTTTCCTGCGTAAAAATCTGTGATTATATATCTAGCTCCTGTAACTAAAGTAGAAGCCTTAATCTTAGTAACCAATTCATTATATGAAATTTCAGTTGGCTATATCTATCCTCCTTCACTTTGTGATGAAAGGATTCCGAGATTATACAAAATTTGATTACGCTCTGCTTCATTTAAATCTCCAAAGTAATCACTACGTTTGAAGTAATTTTTTAAATCGTCAGTGCAACACCATCTGCTCATAAGTTTATTAAGAATTCATATAATCTATTATAATTATCTAATTGGCTATACGTTTCGATAAAGTTTATTTCGGTTAAGATATAAGTATTATCAGCTTCATGACCTACATTTAATTCTTTAATGTATTTATCGAAATCATTAATAACTTTCTATTTCAAATTATCTAGAGCACCCACAACCAGAATGTTTTACAGGAGTTTCAGTATATTGAGGACACACACTACCACAGCCTTGAATTTGCTTTAAGAATCGGAGTGCTTCATAATATTGTCCTAAATCTAAACAATATCTAATAACATTAAGAGCCATCCAAATTAAATCTCTATTAAATTCATCCTCTTTAAAATCTTCTTTAGAGCAAGATAAAGGACAAATTTCATTAAGAAGTTTTTTAGAAATAGCAAAATAACATTCCTTTAAATGACAAACAGAAAACGTATTCTTAGAACCGATACTAATAGTAGTATCTACTGGATTAGCCTCTACTAATAGTTCTACAGAAACTTCTTCTAAATTGTTATTAGAATATTTGTATATTTTTTCACCATCTGTAACATATATTCCGTTTGGATAAACTGAATACATTAAAGCATTATCTTTATAAATATCAAGCCAGTCCATATTAGGCAAAATAATGTGATTAATCTCATATAATCCATCTTCACCAAAATTTAGACTAGACTCATCAATAACTTGTGTAACACCATCTTCCGAAAGATAATGCTGTTGTATGTCAGAAGTAACAACAGTATAAGTATCTTTGTCTGTCATTCTTCTTAATACATTGACAGTACAAGTTTGCATAAAGGTATAACCGTAAGAGCTTAATACAGACTCTGAAGCATAGTCAGAGCAATCTGTAACCTTAATAGTACAACCTCCTGTTGTATAAACTTTAAATTGTGATGTCATTGTTATTAATTAATATTTAAATTGTATTTAATATACAAATATAGTTTATTTTAGTAAAATCCAAAAAGTTAAAAGTGTTTATAAGAAAAATGGAGAGAAAGAGTTCTCTCCATTTTAATTTTTATACTTCTCGTTCCTATTTATATAAGAACTAGTCTAAATCAGATTTCCACCAGAATAATGTTTTAGTATCTCTGTGGTTATTATTACCACGAGGTATAAATCCATCTTTTACATAGTTATCAAAAGTTGCACGGCATACTCCAATATATTCTGCAGCTTCTGTCTTAGACATTTCCTAGTCACCATTCTACATTAGATTGATTGTATTTAATACTTTATGACAACCTTTTTCATCCAATGTAGTAGTCCCCGCATCCAGATCCTATGCTATTTTCCTCAAGAGATTTGCGATTAAGTTCCGCATGTTCTATTTTATAATAATGAATACACAAATAAACTGCTAATAAAGTTCCTAGAATTACAAATAAAGCCCAGCCTAAATTCATAAATGGTACTACCCAATAATGTTCTATAATACAAACAACTAGATTAATTAGTACATAATCCACAGCACACCTATGAGTTTTGCAGAATCCAAATGTTTCTCTGGTATTATACATATGAAAAGCAGTAAACAAAGATGGCATACATAAATATTGAATCCACATCAAATCTATAGGAAATAAAATTCTTAATATATGATATATGAATAATATAACACTTATTACAAAAGGACTGTATTTATTATAAAGCAATTCTATCTTATAGCATAATCGTTTATTTGTGTTCATTTTTAATTAGGTTTTGGTAAATAACAATAATCTATTGTAGGAGTTGACTCTAGGCCAGATTGAGCATCTTCGCCAAATTTGCATCCAATATCAGGAGTATATACGGTAAGAGGTTCATTTGTAATATAGCTACATCCTTCATATCCTGAATCTGTAAATTTTTCTGATTTTATATAAGGAATAAAATAAAAATATTTCTCATTCTTTCTAAAAGAGAAACAAAGAATATTAGAAAACCAGTGCATATGCCAAGAACCAGTGTCTTCAGGAATTTTTTTACTTTGATTATATAATTTTACAAAATTTTCATTAAGGGACTTCCCATCAGTGTAATTACTTATATAAGTCTCGCCATCCTGCCAATTGGATACTTCACATAATTGGTTAGGATTGATAAATTCTATAGGTTTATAAGAATTATCTTGAAAAACCTATACATCTCTCAATTTCTATACATACTAAGAACATAATGGATTTCCTGTAGTAAAAGTTGTTAACTATTGAGCAACTGAATTATATAATTTCGAGTTAGTAAGTTCCTCACAATGATAAAATTCATTTACACATAAAATTGAATTGACATATGATTGTTCCAAATATCCATTATTTAAATCTATAGATAATATTTTGTCTCGTGAATAATTAGTAGTAGTATTATTACTATAAGGATAAGAATTACAGGGATCTGAATAAGCATAATAAGGTGTTGAACTTCCTGTAGAATCAGTTACTTTACTAGAGAACACTCCAGCTTCATATCGTATAGGGTCCATTCTTAAAATTTTTGAAACTTTTGCTATAGTTTTATTTTTAATTTGCTTAATGTATTCCTATACAATCTAGAAGGCCGAATCATCATTGTTTTGATTATATTCGGTGTATGTATTATCATCATTAGAACATTCAATACTATAATCTTTTTTAGATATTCTAAAATAGCTTCCCTAGGATTCTTCAACATCAACTACCCCTACTGCCCATGTGGGAGACCATATAAACCGCCAATAATCAGATGTATCCTCTAATTCGTAAGCACAGTGGTTATCTGCAATTTTGTTTTCTGAAAAATTAAAATTAGAAGGCATAGCAAATAATCCTACTTGATCAAGGCTTATTTTAGAATTAGTGCTCTCCTACAAGTATTTAAAAAAATTAATAGTTGTGCTTTTAAGTGTTTCAATTTGCTCCTTATAGCTAGAAGATCTTCCAATTACAGCATATTTGCTATTAACATAATGTGAAGTAGTTTCAGTGTATCCATCAATCGATGTATCCATTAAAAGAAGCTCATCTGTTCTATTAACTTGACAAAACTCTCCAAATTCCCAATTATCAGCATTTACATTTTTTACTATATATCCCTAAAAACCACCTATAGAGGACAGTAAATATAAATCGGCTTCAATCTAGGAGTTATAGAATTTTTCCGATATTTTAGACTAGTCTGTAGGAACCTCTAGCTATAAATGCGTATTATTATAAAAAAGTCGCGTAAGTACATCAAGAGGATCCGCTAAATCAGTATACCAAGGACAACCATTACCACTTTCCAAATCTCCATATAAATGATATTCATATGCAGAAAAACCAAGTAAGATAATCTGATTATTAGCATTTCCCTATATTCGGGGAGCCCCTGCTACAGCTGATTTTGTAAAATAACAAGTATTTGAGGTTTTATCATACACAAACACTCCCTACTAAATTCCATATAAGTAATATATACCAGGGGTAGCTATATAAGGCTCGTAAATGTAAGGGTTAGTACTATCGTATTTAAAATTATCATTAGGAGTATAATAAATAATATAACCCAAAATTATATTAGTGGTTACTTCCCCTAACGCGGACATAGCCGCGTATTTTGTCACCTCCTTTCCAGCGGTGTCTCCGCTTTTAGCATACTGAACCCATAAAATATCTGAATCTTCATAGGAATTTAACTCTGTCTGCATTATCTAATATTTAGACTGAGTCATAGTACCTTGGCCTATTAATTCTTGCTAGGACTCTAAAAGTCCACTTTTAGTAACAAATCCTGCTAGACTAGTATATCTAGGGAAGCCGTCAGTTCCTTGGGTAGGGCCACTAGTAGAATCTACAAAATTATACTAAGTTGCTTGAACTTCACCAGTAAGCAAGGTTTTTCCATCACTACCTAAATATATTCCTGCATTTTTTAAAGCATCTTCAGTAACACCAGTAGTATTCTTTACAATTAATTTAATGCTTTCAGCTGTCTATTCTATCTATGAGCCTACAGGACCTCCATACTACGTCCATGCTATAGGATATTTTCCTGTATTAAGCATTGGTCGGGCTAATTTTGCTGCCTGTATTGATATACTAGAACCTACTTTAAAAGTAACAACTGTTTTATACCAATTTCCTTCAGTGCACTATGTTGAATCGGCTAAAGAGCTCCATACATCTTCATTGTAATAAGCACCTCCGTTAGAGATTTCTGCATATTTATAATATTTGGAGGTTTCTGCAGTAATACCTGTTATAGTAAGAGGACCCTAAGTTATAATAGATAAGGTGTAATATTTAGAAGAATCTAAAGTATTTCGAATAGGCACGGAAGTACTGTTATTTGGGATTAATACATTTCCTAAAGATTTTAGAAAAGCATCACTATTAGTACTATAATTTTCTACTGTCCCAGTCCATAAGGTTGAATCTGAGAATATAGGGTCTTTAATTAAATTGCCAGATTCCTGTGCAGTAAATTGACTACTATATTTATCAGCAGTTTGAGCAATAGAGCTTATTTTGTCACCTGTAGAATAAATACTATAGTTGCCATTTTCATCATGTCCAACACTATAACCATCAAATCCTGTACGGAGCACTGTGTCTTTATAAATAGTAGTATTATTCTCTTTATAAACTACATCTACAGAAGCACAATTCGCCCAAATTACTTTTTCGACCTCAGAAATATTCTCAATATTTATACCTGAACAATATATAGTATTATCCTTTGTAGATTCTTCATCAGTAACTGTGTAAGTTGCTAGTATAGGAGTTCCAGTGAATTTAACCTAATATTGCTGCTTTATAGATGCACTTTTTAAAGTAAGGCTTCCTTGTTCTCGTATATTATTAAAAGTAAATTCTATTGTGTCAGGGGTTTTTTCGCCAAAGGAACATTCATAATCAAAAGTTGCAGTACTTTTAGATTGATCTGACTGAAGTAATAATTTAAAAGTGCCTTTATCAGACTATACTTTTATAGCATTTGGGTCATAATTACAATTAATTCTACCTCCATCTAGAATAGTCGAACTAGTTCCATAATACAAATTAACATCATAACCTGTACTAGCATAACCAAGCCCGTTTAACGTAAGAATATTATTATCTAATTTATGACTATTATCATTGACTAGGTCACTCTCACCAGTTTTAGTAATTTTTATGTAAAAATTGTCCTATGTAGAGCTTGAATTGTTAGAAGTAACATAAGTAAATTTTTCTGTTGTAGAAGAAGTTCCTGTTATTTTTAAAACTTTAACTGTTGGAACTGTTTTAGGGCCAGTGCCATTCGTTGTGCTACTATAGAATCCATCAGTACATACTACTTTATAAGAAGAAACTCCATCTCCCATAGCCACTACACTAAATTGAGTAGTTACTGTATTAACAGCTATACCATTACATATTATATCTATTTGATACATACCAGAACCCTCAGTTAAAGTACTTCCATTAGATTTAAAGCTTATCGCATCCTATAAAGAATACTCACCCTAAGGCCAAAGCTCAATAGCCTCAGTTAAGGTATAGTTATAAAGTTCTAGCTCACTATAAGCAGAATCAATAGTAGATGTTCCCTTTTTAGTGAATTGGAATTTTTTTAACCTAAATAGGCAGGAATTAGTAATATCTTCTCCTTTACTATTTCTAACAGTATAACTTTGTTCAGCCGCAGTTTTTACAGTTTCTGATGAAGAATTCTTATTGAGAATTATAATAGGATTACTTTGACTTACAGCATATTCAAAACTAGCACCATCTGTACCATTAGATACACAACTTATGTGCTCTATATCTAAAGGAGTATCATTTGTTCCATAAAATAGCATATAATCATAACCATACTGATTATAATCTAAACTATTGTATGGGTAATATCCATTAGATGTCCCTGTAAGTTTTATAAAACCAGTTCCAGATACACTATATCCAGATTCATTACTCTTGCTTAAAATTAAACTATATTTCCCGTCTTCTCTGGGGTCAGAGGAGTTCGCACTAATTTTACAAGTTAGTAATGAGTCATCTCCCCCAATAATATTTACAAATGCTTTAGGTTTATAATTATTACTAGAAATACGTGAATTAGTTCCTGAAGAATCTTTAGCGTAAACTAGTGTATTAGGAGTAGTTACTATATTATAAGTTTCTCCTGCAGAAAAATCACTTATATATATAACAATGTTCTTAGTAAATGTACCTCCTTTATAGGTGGCTGTTATCGGAATTTGATAATAACCTTGAGTCCATGGAGTAGACTTTGGATTTGAAAGAGTTAAATAAAATTTATTTTCAGTGAATTTAGGCTTTAAATCATTAATCTCATCAGGAATCTTACCACACTCATAAGTAACCCCGCTCGTAATTTCTTCATTTCCTTTATAAAAAGTAAAAGTACATTTTGAAGCTGCTTCTATAGAGGTAGCATCTAAGGTATCATTGTCTAAAACAATTCTATCATTATCACAAGTTATTGTATAAGCTGTTGCTCCCGTTGCCCCTGTAAGACCTGGTGCATTACAAGTAACAGTTTGACTGTCTAATAGAATAATTTCTCCGTCTTCTGATTTTATATATAAATTAAAAGAATATCCCTCAGCATCATAAGTAATAGGGTTAGAAGCTGAAGTTCCAAAAGTAGCAGAAGAGCTATAAGAATGATTAGTTATTTGTTCATTATTGCTATATTCATTAAGATTTCCTTGAATATAAAGCTATCCCGCTTTTAAAGTTGTAGAAGGTATACTATCATTCTCATGATAGTATAATAACTCTGAATCAGGAACAATTTTAATATCCTCTCCTTGGTATGAAGATACTACAAGCTAAATAGAGGTAGTATTTGTATAAGTAGCATTATCAGCATCTCTATTATAGCCTATAACTGAAGGATTAGCTACTAATTTATAAGATTTACCTCCTTTAGTAATATCTTTCACATAAATAGGCATTACTTTAGTAGATACAGTAGTCCCATCTACCATAGCAGTACATTTTATAGAACTAGATCCCTATGTAATGGTTTTTGAATTACTAGATCGTATAGCATAAAAAGTATTGCCAGAACTCTCTAATTTAAGGGGGTTATCAACACTCTTTCCAGTAAGATCTAAAAAATCATTAAATGTAGCTTTTAAAGTCCATTTATCAGCTGCAACTGCTTCAGTTCCCTTATATAAAGTAGCAGTACATTTTGTAGTATTTTCTATAACTTTACTACTAGATTCATCATCTATAAAAGCCTATGTATTATCCAGAGAAATATTATATAAATCATCCCCAGGTTTTCCAGAAATTGCTTTAGTAATATTGTAAACATCTACTACACTTAAAGTTGTAGCAGAATCTGTCATACAAACTGCCTTAATTTTTATAGTATTATTTAAGAACTTTGTATCATCTGATAAAAATTTGTCTATTACTGTATTTTTGTCAATAGTTACAGTAATTAATTTTTTCTCTTCATCTTCTGTCTGAACTACATTCTCAGTAATATCTGATGTGCCTACATAATAGAAAATACCTTCATTTTTTGCATCGCTTCCAGAAACCTTGTTATCTGTAAAAGTAGTAGGGTCCACTAATGCCCCAGCACTGTAAATCCCAAATGTAAAAGTGACAGGTTTAATAGAACTAGGTTCATAATTTCCATCTGAATCAATAGATAAGCATGTAGAAGAATTTCCTTCAAATATTAAATCCAATGGAGAAGAGCCATCTCTGGTCTTATGAAGAGTCTCTGCATCCCAACATTTCTCTTCCTTATCCTTAAGTTCATAGAGTTCAAATCTAGTATAATAAAGTATATTAGTTACAAACTCACTATCAAAAGTTAAAGCCCCATCTGAATCATAACTATAGTAAGTCTTATAAAATTCTTCTCCTGGAGTATCAGAACCATATTTAGCTATGCAAATAGCTTTACGATATGCAGATATATCTACATTATCCACACTACCTGTAGTACTAGGATCTTTTGGATAATCTGCAATATTTACATTTAATTTTTCTGATTGTACAAAAGCAAGTAATTCTTCCGCATTCTTACCAGAAAGTTCGTCTATAATACTAGTATAGCACTTGATATATAGATTATTACTTAAAGTAACTTCAGTAATTTCTCCATTAGTTACTTTCTATGCTTTTACAGTAAAAGTTTCTGGATAAGTATTAGTTCCATTTTTACTAGCAGTAAACCCTGTAGTGCTTAAACTTAGTCTGTAAAATGAAGAAGTACCATCAGTTCCTGGAAGAGATTCTGCTAATGTAAATACTTTAGTAGAAGTCTATGCTTCCATGTCAGAAAGTCCATTATTAGGAGAGTAAGTAACTTCAAATTTAAGAACGTGAGGTTTATTTAAATAAGATGCATTTGTTACAGTTAAATTATAATATTCAGTCTATTTTTCTAATTTAAAAGTCGTTCCACTCCCAGTGTATTTTCCAGAATCTTCTTTAAGTTCATTATCATCTGAATCTAAAACTTTCAAAGTAAAATCACTTGTTTCTAAAAGTTTTCCCTAATAATAAACAAAAATCTTAGTACTAGGGTTATAAGTAGTTACATAGCTATAAGTACTACTGTTTGTCTTAGAATCAATAATAACATTCTTGAAGGGAAGATAATCATTTTCATTATCTAAATCCAAAACTATGCCAGTTGCTGCTAAACCTTGTTCTCCATCTTGAGCCAAAAAGTTCCAAAGCATTGGTACTGAGAAATCTCCCCATTTACCATTAACCTTCTTTCGATAGGCCATATATTGATAGCGATTTTCTTCTGTAACTCCTTTAGGATCATCATCCCAACCAGTAGGAACATAGTCACCTAAGGTGGCATAATTTGCTGGATCATAGATATATTCACCAGAATTAGCATCATAGGATTTAATTCCCTTCATGGTATAGTTAATTCCAGTTCCACCATAATTAGGACTTAATTCGTCTTGAGATAAAGCAGTAGGTCTACACATGAAAATATACTCTTTAGTATTACCATCTATACCAGGCTCTCCTAAAGATCCTACAAATTCATAAGTATAAGAACTATATGTCTTATTACCAGAGGCATCTACTATTATATTTCGAAGTCTTTTCCATAAATAAGGATATTCTATGGAAACACTTGGAGAATTAGCATACCATAAAGATTCTGCAATTCTTTTTACATATTCTTCATTATTCCCGTTTTTATTTACAACTGTATAAGCAGTATCAAGTCCTCCAAAACTATTTCCTCGGAGAGTAGAAGAATTAGAAATTTTATCAGCAGCTACATCTACTAAGCTCTATACATAATCTGTTAAAGTAGCACTTCCAGGACAATAAATTGTATCCGAAGAGGTATAGAAAGATACCCTTTGTTTATCTGCAGTATACGGAACAGTCTTTTTAAAATTATTAGAAAATGTTGCCATAATTTAAATTTTTACACATCATAATTCACTTTATCATTGTACGGATTTCCATCATGTAATTGGAGTTCCTCTATTTTAATTTTTCTATCTTCAAGTTTAGCCCAATCAGTTCTATATTGACGTTCAGTTTGAGCTTTATAATTATCAACTTGATATTGTAGTTGTATTTTATGTTGTTCTAATTCTAAGTTCTTTTTATTAAGTTTCTCTAATTCAGTCTAAGATTTTTTAAGTTCAGACTGCATTTGTTCCATTTGTTTTTGAGCTTCCTGCAACTATTGTTGTAACTATTGAATCTAGTTATTTTCTTCTTTCTAAATTCTAATAGCTTTTTGAACTTTATATTTCATACCACTAAGACTCTTAGAAGTCATTACTTCCATTAAAACATCTGGAGTAATAATACCACTTTGCATAAGGTTAGGAAGGATGCTTTGTATTTTCTACATATCCTCCATTACTTGAGTACTAGCAATAATATGAACATCATAATCTGTAATAGTGAAATGCTCAGGCAATGCAGTAAATGTTTGCTGCTACTCTTCTCCCAATATTAAAGTACCAGTCAATCCATTTCGCCAGGTTGTCTTAGCCTAGTTAAGAGCATCTACTAATATTTCTGTTATTACCAAATCCATTTGTTGGTAATAAGGTTTTGATATTATAAAGGAATTATTAACTCCTTGTTTAATATTAGACACTGCATCTCGCTGTTCTATACCATTTAATCTCTCTCTAAATACTCCTGAAATGGAGCACATAGTCTCCTCAACAGATTGAATAGCTACTTGAATAGCTTGTATAGCTTGTGCAGGAACTGTATCATCAAAACCATTAAATATTGTATTCAGTGGAGAATTACCACTGTCATTTCTTCCTTCTTGAGTAGTGTCTATAATTTCAAGTCCACCCTTTTTATAAGCTAACCATTTCTGAATTCTCTCTGGCCACTGCACTCCTAAGAATGTAGGTATTAAAGAAAAGTCCATAATCTGACCTTTTACACCACTGTTTGCAATAATAGTGTCTCTATAATAATTAAGGAGGTCATACTTATCCTGTAAAGAAGCACAAGCCAAAACTAAAGAATAGGGACTGTTACTTCTATTTAAAAATACTACTCCATTAACACTAAGGCCACAATAATTAGGATTATCCATAGAACGTACTACAGATTCATCAATACCTTTCAATATATAAATCTCCTCACCAATACGAACGGTTTGATATCTCTGCATTTTAAAATCCTTATCTACTTCAATCCATTCTACTTCAAATACTGGAATCATTTCCAGCTTGTTAGCCATAAAATTATCAGGGTAACCAGGCAGAGTCTATTCAGCTTCATGTCTAGCATTAATTGTTGTAGATTCATTTAGATAAGTATGCCCATAAATGGCTGCTCTACCTGGATCTTTCCAAGTATCTTTAATAGTTTTAATATCATCCTATTTAAGGTCTCTGCCGTATTTATGTAATACTTGTTGTCTTGTATACCATCTGCGTACAACAACTCTATATGAATCCTTAATATAAATAGAATCGGGATTCCTATCTATAAAAGTATTTAAAGGATTTAATACCTCTATATTAATGTTAGTTTTAGAAGGAGTTTCTCCGATTTTAAAAAAGGTGTAACCAGTAATGAGTAAATCCATCAGCAATTGTCTAGCCTTAGTAATCATATCAGTTTGTCTAGATTGCATTATATATTGTAATACATTCTAAGCAGCTACTTCATACTAAGACATAAAAGACTAGTCAACATCTTGAATTATTTTATCAAGTTGTTCCTTAATCTACCCATCAGTTGTATCTTTTCCGTTTATAATTTTCAGTATCTACTTCTATAAATCACCCTTTAAGAAGTCGATAACATTTTTCTTAATCTCTAATTGTTTTTCTCTTTGAATATTGCTGATTGTATCATTATCTTTACAACTGATTTTAGGAATAATAGGTGTTCCTAAAAATTCTCCGACTAAAGCATCTACATGCTTTTTAATTAAAGGAGTAAATTCTACGGAAGTCGGATTTCCGATTCCATAGTTTTCCTCCAAATAACGATACTATTCAGGATCTCTTTTTCCAGCATAATAATTATATGCTTTCTAAAGCTCAAATTTATCATATACCAACTCACTTATAGCTTCGTTGGTTTTGTCTATCATATCCTGTTGTGACAGCATAAATTAAAATCATTCTCTTTGAAAGTAGTAGTATAGCGTTGAGTCTAAAAATATTCTCCCAATAAAAAACTCTTATGTCTTAACTCCTATTCCAAAAATTTTAAAAATTCTTTATCTGGTAATTCTGCACTAATAAAGACTGGATGATACTAATGATGCTCAAATCCAATCTCATAGCCTATTGGGTCTAAGTCCCTTATAGATATTGGTGCGATATAATCCTTCTTGTACAAACAGCGAATGATATCTAGGATCGCTTGATTCAAT
>CAVAQB010000095.1:0-25430 GCA_963590725.1 Anaeroplasmataceae bacterium
AACTAAAGAAGGTGGTTGGTTTTCTATGGACATTCAAAGTGGTTGGCAAGGTGGAGTACTAGATGTTACTAATGAATTAACTGAGAAATTAATGGCATGAAAGACTTTATCTTTTACACATTATTTCTAATTCTAGTAGGAATATTATTAAATACTTGGGTAATTACTTGTGGATATCCTAGAGAAATTCCTATCTATAAACTAGATAATAAATTATGAAGTATAAAACCATTTGTAAGTTATGTCGAATGTGTAATACTTGGTATAGAAGGTCAATAGAAGATCTTCTCACAGAAGATAAAACTATGCTAACAGATTATTTGAAAAAGTATTCTAAAGCTTCTAAATCAGATCTTAAAAAGTTTAGCAAGTTATATCTTGATTGGGTAGAATATGTTTGGGAGACTGATGATTTTAGCATAAGTGGACAAGGTTATATATTTAAGCATTGGATTAATTATGTGGACTAAAGAAACATTAGAGAAAACAGCTATAGATTATGCAGAAAATGAATGCACGTATTTTGATGGAAGCCTTTATAAGTCTGATGTTATAAAAGCATTTTTAGAAGGAGCTAACTTTATCCTAAATAAGCAACAAAGTGAATAATGAAAATAATTTATAATGACTTTATTCCATTTAAAGGATTTTATGCAATAAATTTATTTGGGGTTCTTTTTGTTCGTGGCAAACGTGTTCCAAATGAAAGAGTATTAAATCATGAAAACATACATTCAAAACAAATGAAAGAAACATTATATTTGTTTTTTTATTTATGGTATGGTATAGAATGGTTTTTCAAATTATTTATTTACTGGAGTACTAAAAAAGCTTATAGAGCGATATCATTTGAACGTGAAGCCTATAATAATGAAAATGATTATACATATCTTAACAACAGAAAACCTTGGAAGTGGTTTAAATATATATGGAAAGAAAAAGTTTAATTAGTGAAAATATAAAGAAAGTATATAAAAATACAATACTTTGTTTAAAGTACCCTTTTCTTTACCAAAGAAATAGGTATACCGATGAGCACTATCGAAACTTGTGGATTCATAATAGATTATGGGATATTAGGAAGAACTATTTATTGCATTTTTCAATTAATCTTTTAGCATTAAAAGATTATGAAAAAAGATGTAAACAAAATGACCAAACAGCTATTACTTTAATAGGTAAGAGTATTAATTTTAACGATAATTCAATTATTCTTATTAAAGATGTTGAAGACTTTAAATTAATAGTTAATGGTAAAGTTTATTTATATAAAATATCGGACTATCTAGATAGAACTGATTTAACTTCTAAAGATGTAGAAGATATAGTTCTAGTTACTAGAACATCTACTATCTTTACAGGAGAAAAAATATATAAAACAAGTATTTGGTTTCTTTTAAATAAAGAAGATAAAAGATATTTTACATTTAAATCTATTTCTGTTTATACTAAATCAATTAAGAAATATGAAACATATCTATTAAATAAGGCTAATGACTTTTTAAAGATATTTCATATTCTTCCTTCTAGTTCTGAATTAGATGCAATGGAAGATGGTTGGAGAAATAAATTTGGTGAGGATATATGTCGTGAAATACGTAACAGTCTTTTAACTACTTATATTAGAAATGAAAATCCAACTAATATATTTAGTAAAATAAAATGTTATTATAAAGGTATTAAGCATTTATATTCATATCGAATACTACAAATTAAAGAAAAGTTTGGAGGACTTCGTTGGTATGCTTTTGGTGATACTAAAGATACTTCAAATATAATACATAAGTATGAAGGTATATCAGAAAGAACATGTATTGTATGTGGTAAAGATGCTAAATATATGTCTACTGGTTGGATTTCTCCTTTCTGTGAAGAACATAAACCTGAAAGATATACTGAAATCAGATGAAGAAAATATCTACTGATTTTCAAGGATGGCCTATTTATGCTATGACTTGGAGAGAAATATTTGATAGAATTGCTGAAAACATAGAAGGTAAATATGTATTTAATGAGGATTTATTAGATTCTTATCCCAGGCTATTAGAAGACGACGGAATGGGATATGGAGTTAATCCAAAATTTGTAATTTCGGCAGATAAAGAAGTTTATACAGATAAAGATATAAAAGTATGTAATATGTTTATAGAACCTAATGGAATTAACATTACTTGAAATTGCTCTTACTATTATATTGATGTTTGCTATTATTTTAATAATTGCAGCAAGTTATGAGCTTTATATAGAATATCATCTAATGAAAAATTATGGACCGAAAACACGTTTGGTTTAAAACAGGACAAAATATAAAAAGAGTTGAAAACAACTTTACTATTTTAGAAGGAGAACTTCCTTATGGAGTATATCGTCCGATATGTGATAATCAAGGAAATTGGTCACTTGAATGTATAGGTGATAAATTTGTCTTTAATTTTGAAATACTTAATATTGAAGATAAATTTATTAATCATGTTTTAAAAACCTGGAATAATACATCTAAAAATTTAGGTGTAATGCTTACAGGAGTAAAAGGTTCTGGAAAAAGTATTGTTGGTAAACAACTTGCTAATGCAGTTAATCTTCCAATTATTCTTATAGAATGTGGAGAAAATGGAGACCCTGGTCCTGTAATAGATTATCTTAAAACTGTTGACTTTGAGTGTGTATTCTTTTTCGATGAATATGAGAAAGGATTTAAAGAAGGTAATGAAATTCTTACTTTGATGGATGGAATGTATTCAGATTTAAGTAGGAAATTGTTTATATTAACAACTAATAATTGTTTCGTAAACGATAACCTTATTTCTAGACCATCTCGTATTCGTTACTTTAAAAGATTTGGAAATATAAGTTCTGATTTTATTTTAGAATATCTTAATAATAAGCTTAATAACAAAGATAGGATTCCAGAAATATTATCTTTTGTAAATCAACTGAAGATTTGTACTATTGACATCCTGAAAACGATTGTAGAAGAATTTAATCTTCATGATTGTGATATTGAGATAATTCAAGAATACATGAATCTTACAAAAGAAATTATTAAATTTCAGACCTATAGTGTTTATTCTAAAGATATAGGTACTATGGAGGATTTTATAGAAGCATGTGCTAAAGTAGGAACATCTGGCGAAAACTGTTATGGAGAACAAAGAAAAAATCTTTCTCCTACTGATTTAGGTATATATCCAGAATTAATAACTTCTAATAAAAGATTTAAAGATTTACAAACTGGAGATTTTATTGATAATAATAATTATAAGATAGAAGAAATAAAAGGAGTTTATATTAGAGCATTTGATTCTAATAATACAGAATGTTTTTATAAAATTCTAAATCCTGACTCATCTAATAATCTTTACGACTTTGTATACTAAAGATATTGTTCCTGAATTTGGAAAACCTCTTATTATTGAGACCAATAATGGCACTATCAAACATCTCAAATATATTTATGATAAGAGAGATTGGGAGGTAGTATGTGATATTCTTAAAGTTAATAAATGGAATTATGAAATTCAAGAAAAAGCTTAAAAATCTTCAAGCTGCTATGGCTTGGTGGGATTCTCTCCCTCAAAAGGACAAAGCTGGACTTACTCGTCCAGGTAGTGTTAAACAAAGAACTGCATGTGCAAAATGAAAAAGAGCAAAAATGAATTGGATCCATGGATTGATATCCATGATGATGAGTTGATGATTAGTTTAGGTATTCGTCCTCCACATTTAGAAGAACGTGATCCTGAAGTTTGGACTAAAACTACACAGGAAAAGAAACTTCTTCGTAGTCTTAGAAACAAGCATAAAGGAAAGATGAGTCCAAGTGTATATGACATTAAGCCTATTCCAGTTGAAGACAAACTTATTATACAATTATCTAAGAATAAGAAGTTCTCTAATAGTACATATTCTATTAATTGTGGAATGCATCAAATTGGAGATGTTCTTAGATATTTTAATGTCGAAGATAAATCTGGAAATTCAATAAATGTAGTTGCAAAATATACATTTAACGGAAAAACTTATGAACCATCAGAACGACCTTTCTGGTTCTAAATATTATGATTATAAAGGAGAAGCTGTAGAGCTTCTCCCTACTTTTCTATATGAAATAAGTCTTTATAAATTATGGAAAGGAGGAGCAGCTTCTCTTGGAACAAAATATTATAAAGCAGACCATCTTTTGAATATCAAGCAATCATTAGAAATTCAAAAAATCAATGATGGTCATATAGAAAAGACTATTACTCTTGTTGGAGTTCCACAAGAATTTATTAATGAATTTAATTTAAAACCCTATGAGCACAATAAACAAAGTACTAGACGTAGTAGACGAGTTCATTGATTATGAAGGTCTTACTCATAAATTTGTAATAGTTGCTGCAAAGCACAATATTAAAGAAGATGGAAATTATCCTATGGTAATGTATCCTGTATCTGAAGATAGTGTTGAAGGTGACATTTACTTAAAGACAGGAGTATCTATTGGAGTATCTATTTGCAATCCTGTAGATATTTTTAATGAAAGAGTAGGACTTAAAGTAGCTTTGGCTAGAGCTGAAAATTCTGATTGTGTACTTTTCTCTCAATATCCAGGTCAATTAGGAGATTCTGTTATTGAAGCTTATTTACATCAAGAAGCTGAATATATTAAGAATAATCCTGGTAAATTTATTAAGGGATATAAAGAAAAGGAGCTACGTTATGATAAGAGAATGGAAATGGAATCTGTAAAATCCACATTCTCTGACTTTGAAAATGCAGTTTATGAGGAATTAAAGAAAGATCCTAACTGCTTGGATTATGTAAACGAATATTTTGAATATTCTAATACATGCGAAAATACATCTATATCCTAATAGCGATAGTTATATTAATAATAGGATATTTTGTATTTAAACCTAAAAAAGTAGATCCTAATATCAAAAGAATAGATTCTTTAGAATTAGAAATATCTGCTGTAAAATCCAAAAGAGACTCTATTAAGAGTAGAATTGATACTACTATCATTAAAATTATAAAGAATGAAAAGTATTATAAAGAAACGGTTAGTACTATTATCAATAATACTCCCGATGACGATTACATCTTTTTCATCAACTACCTCAAGTTTAACAGAGAAAGATACGATAGTATCAATTACTCCGACTCAATTAAAAGAAACTAATTTAATATTTGCAGAACATAAGAAATTATTAACTGAGAATGAATTATTAAAAGAACAAATTAATAATTATAAATCAGATAATAATCTTCTTATAAAATCTGATTCTTTAAGAAAAGAACAGATTAAAAGTTATAAAAATATTAATGAGTCTCTAGTAAATTCTCTTAAAAAGAAAAAGAAAAACTTATTAATATGGCAAATTGGAGGAATTACAGTTAGTACAAGCTTGTTAATCTTTCTTTTATTTAAATGACTCTATTATTAATAGACAAAGACAGATCTGGAATAAAATATAAACATCCAAGTAGAAGGTGTTCAAATTGTTTAAAGTATCCATGTTTTACAGGAATAGAAAAATGTAAATCTAATTTTGCAGCATATGGATGTACTTACTATTTGGAACCTCAATCTAGGTTATGACTATTCTAGGTATGTTGGTTGCTGATAATACAGACGGTCTAGGATATACAACATATGTCTTTGAGTGTCTAGATGAGGAGATAAGAAATAAAACAAAGTATATAATGTGTACCCGATACCCAAATTGGGAGGGTCCTGAAATTCAGATAGGTGAAATTGGTTTCTTAAGCTTTTTTGAAATTAGAGCTGGTATTGATACTTGGTATGATGGAAACAAAATGATTCCATATAGATACAATAATATTCAGTTTATTAAATTTATAAAAAAGCCAGAGAAAAAAGAACACAAGTTTACAATTTAGATTAACTTTTAAAATTAATATATTATGAAGAATTAAATATGACATTGATAAAGGACAAATTGATAGAGGCTATGGAAGCAAAGAATAATGATGTAAAATCTTTTGTATGGAAACTTGCTAAAAATTCAGATGGAATACAAAAGGAAATCAAGCTTGTAGATGCTACACCAGAGCAACTTAAGCACTTTTATGACCATTGCCAATCAATGTTGCATAGTTCGGACACTACAAATCCAGGTAGATATGTCCTTCTGGATATAATTAATGACCAACGTAAAAGATGTAACACTGAACTCTATCTTCGTAAATTGGAATCTGGTGAAATTACTATAGATAAAGAGCCTTATCCACGTCATCTTTATATACAAGATTTGAATGCGTTCATGAATAATAACAGATCTCTATTTCCTGTAGGAAAGTTGAAAGAAATCTCAATTACTCAATGCCCTGGTAAATTGCCAAAAGAATTTACTCGACTTTCAATTCAAGATGTTTTAGATGGATGTATGGATGGATTAGGTATTTTTGATAATAAGCATATTACATTTAGTTTTATTCTGAATATGGGTGTCTATCTTACACCTGCAGAGATTAAAGACTTAGATGAGAAGGATGCTGATGGAAATACTAGAAGTAAGTTGGAAGTACTAAAAGAGCGTTTGAATCTTAATCAAGAGATTCGTCTTATGGTAAAGCCAACAGGTTTGAATTTTAATGAATTGCGTGCAGTACTTACTTTGTATCCTAAAAAGTATTCTGCAATGACTACAGACCAGCTTCTCGTATTGCGTAATAAAGTCTTATTTAGACTTGAAAATGAAGTTTCATTCCATATAGAACAATGGGAAGAGAGAGCTCGTCAGATTGAATTAGTTGCTACATCACGATGTATTGATTTAAGTAAGTAATTCTATGATCTCGTTAATATATTCCCAGCTAGAATACATAATTGCTTCTATATGTGCATTTATAGATAAGGTTATATGACACGAGATGAACGACAAGAAATTGCAAGAGTAAAGTGGATTAAAAATAAATGTAAGGGAACTTTAGTTCAACCGACTGGATGTGGTAAAACCACATCTGCTCTTAAATGTTTAAAATCTGTAATTGATAAATATCCAAACTTAAGAATTCTAGTTGTAGTACCTACTGATAATTTAAAAAATCAATGGAGAGCTCAATTAGATAAATGGGGTATGGAATTTAATGCTGATGTACAAGTTATCAATACTGTAGTTAAGCATACTTGGAATGTAGACATTCTAGTACTCGATGAGGAACATCGATATGCAGCAGAGACTTTCTATCAAGTATTTCAACAAGTTAAATATAAGTATATACTTGGTTTAACTGCAACCTTCGAAAGACTTGATGGAAAACATGAACTAATAAAGAAGTATTGTCCTGTAATTGATGAAATAACTTTAATTGAAGCTAAAATTAATCACTGGATTGCTGATTATAAAGAGTATTTGGTTATTCTTGAAACAGATGATATTGATACTTATAAAGAATATAATAAATCATTTATTACATCGTTCGAAGTATTTAATTTTGATTGGACTTTAGCTTTAAGTATGACTGGACCTAAAGGATATTTATCTCAATATAATTATAGAGATAAATTGTGTCCTAGAGGTTCTTCTGAAGATAAAACTAAAGTCTTAAAAAGTATTAAATATCATGCTGCTAATTTTATGAGAATGACTCAAAAGAGAAAAGCATATATTAATAATCATCCTAAGAAAATAGAAATAGCTAGAAAAATTATTGAAGCAAAAAGTAATTCTAAAATAATTACATTTTCTAATAATATTAAAATGGCCGAATCTATTGGAATGGGAGGACAAGTATATACTGGAAAGGACAGCAAAAAGAAAGCAAGAGCTAATCTTGAAGAATTCAATAATGTACCTATAGGTTTAATACACAGTGTAGCTAAACTTAATGAAGGTGCAGATATAAAAGGATTAAACGTAGGTATTATTCTAGGTTTAGATTCTTCTGAAATTAAAGCTGTTCAACGTAGAGGGCGTTGTATTCGTTTTGAACAAGGTAAAACTGCAGAAATATTTAATCTTGTAATTGATTCCACTGTAGAGATGGAGTGGTTTCGTAAAGGACATCCTAATGGTGATTACATTGTTATTGATGAACAAGGTTTAGAAGATGTTTTAGCAGGAAAAGAGCCTCAACCTTATAAAAAGAAATTAAAAAACTTTACTTTTAGATTTTAATATGGAGAAATTATTGGAATTAAATCTCCTTTTGATTATATTAAAAGGAGTAAAAACCACAGACTATTATGAAGAAGATGGAAAGAAACATCTTCTTTCATATTGGGGAGATGAATATGATTTAACAACCATGCAAGAAAAAGCAAATGAACTTCTTAGAGAGTTCTTGCTTCCCTATGTAATTAATTCCGACTCGAAAGAGTAAAACACTATTACAGTTATTCTTGAAATAAAGTAATAACTGTTTTGAAAAATTTAACTTTAACTTTAGAAGGAGAAATTTCTATTCTTAATAGATATAAAATAACTTGTAATGAACTTATGTTTATTAGAACTTTATTAATGTTACAAGATGAAGAAAATGAAGATATATTTCAAAAATATATTGAATCTTTACATGAATGTAATATTAGTATAAAAGAAGTTATTACTTCTTTACAAGAAAAGGGAATTATTCTTAAAAGTTTTCATTGTCCGAATGAAGGAGAGAGTTTTGATCCTTACGAAATACCTTTTAATAAGAATTTTGTAAAATATATTTATAAGAGTTCTTTTGAATTAGGTAAAGAGTTATTTGAAACTTATCCTCAGTTTGGCAATATTAATGGAAGTGTAGTTCCACTACGTTCTGTTGCACGGAAATTCGATTCTTTAGAAGATTGTTATTTTCGTTATGGTAGAGCAATTAGATGGAATGAAGAAATTCATAATCATATTATTGAATTAGTTAGTTGGGCTAAAGAAAATAGTATCTTAAATCAATCATTGGCAAATTTTGTTATAAATCATGCATGGGTTGATCTAGAAGCGTTAAAGAATGGAGATATAGCTAATGTTAATTATGATGCAGTTAAAATGATATGATTTCTGACAGTATTTTTAATGAAATAGATAGGGGTAGACAAGGTTTAAATCATGGTATTCCTTTTGGATTACCTAAACTTGAAGGAATTATAGATGGAGTATGTCGAGAGACTTATACTCTTATCCTTTCAAATTCAGGTGCAGGTAAAACGAGTTTAGCACTTTATGCATTTGTTTATAAACCTCTTATGTTACATTTAGATGATGATAATTTTAAAATATTATATTTTTCACTAGAAATGAATGAAACATCTTTATTCATAAAGTTGTTATCTATTTATGTTTTTGAAACTTATGGTATAGAATTATCATTTAAGAAAATATTATCAAGAGAATCTAATTATGTTTTATCTGATGAACATTATGATATACTAAGAAAATGTAAACCTTGGATTGATAAAATTTCTAATAAATTGGAGATTTTTGACAAACAAGTTAATGCTAATACAGTATATGCTATTCTCAAAAAAAGATTGGAATCAATGGGAAAATTTAAAGAGACTGATAATAGACTCATTTATACTCCTAAAAATCCTAATCTGATATATAATGTAGTAATAGATCATATAGGACTTGTACGGCCTCAAACAGGACACTCTTTAAAGCAAGAAATGGATATACTTTCCAGTTATTTAGTTACTTTAAGAGAAAAATGTGGTATTAGTCCTGTAGTAATTCAACAGGCAAATAGAGAACAAGGCAATATTGAACGTTTTAAGCAAGGTAAAAGTGCATTTACTATAAATGATGCAAAAGATAGTGGTAATACAGTTCAAGATTGTAATGTAATGCTTGCTTTATATAATCCATTTAGAGATGCTTTAAAAACCTATAAGAAATATAATATTTCTGAATTACAAAGTTCGTTTAGAAGTATTATGGTTTTAAAGAATCGTTTTGGTGATTGTGATGTAGAAATAGGAACTGCTTTTTATGGCTGGATAAACTATTTTAAAGAGCTTAAAATTTTTATAACAAATATTTGGATAAATTAATTAATCCTTATATACAAAATTGGGCACGTTATAAAATAGGGGAGGCTCATAACTTCGTGAATCTGGGAAACTCTGAAACCCAATCAGAAAACCCTAATCCAAGCTTTGTAGAAATACATTGAAGGATCAACGACTAGTATATACTTTCTAAACGGATGATGCCGAAGAAAATGAAATACCAAGAGCGCGGAGCATTATTTTATATGTATCAACATTAAACGAATAATGAAGATATAGTCTGAACTATACATATATGTAAAAGTATAGAAAACAAAATTTAAATGATTTTGTATTTAACAAAATGTCCTTTACCTGATGAAATATATGATTATGAAAAATATAAGAGTCCAAATTGGACTTTAGATGAAAAACCAGATAATTTAGATGAACAAAATAATAATAAATCTAAATTTATACTGTAATGAGTGAAACTTTCACATTGCCTACTAAGAAACTTCCAAAATTAACTCAAGATCCTAAGAATTTAATTATATATGGAGTTCCGAAGATTGGAAAGACTTCATTATTGAGTACTTTGGATAACAATTTGATTATTGATTTAGAAGATGGTAGTGATTATGTAGAAGCACTTAAAGTAAAGATTCATTCAGTAAATGAACTTAATGCTTTGTGCAAAGAGATTGTAAAAGCTGGATGTCCTTATAAGTTTATTACAATAGATACTATTACAGCTCTAGAAGAATTGGCAAAACCACTCGCACTATCAATGTACAAGTCATCTACTATGGGAAAGAACTTTGTTGGAACAGATATTCTTTCTCTACCGATGGGCGCGGGTTATGGTTGGTTACGCCAGGCTATCGAAAAGCTGATTGATATAGTTTCTAAGGCAGCTAAAAACATAATTATTGTAGGACATGTTAAAGATAAGTCAATTACTGACTCAGAAGGTCGTGAAGTTGGTTCAATTAAAGATTTTGATTTAACAGGAAAGACGGGACGTATCCTTGCAGCTAAGTCTGATGCAATAGGCTTTATTCATCGTGATAAAGAAAGTAATCTTTGCATTAATTTTATGACTCAAGGAGAAGCTACTGCAGGTGCAAGACCTGAACATCTTGCAAATAATGATATAGTAGTAGCAGAACGTCAGGAAGATGGAAGTTTTGTTTCACATTGGGATAGAATTTATCCAAGTCTTGCATAATTATGGTTATAAGTAAATATCGTTTTACAATTGAATATGAAAGTTCTGTAAATACAGAAACTGGAGAGATTCTAGAAACAACTATTGTTGGTCGTTCAGAATCTAAAAAGAAATCTACTAAAAAAGAATTAGTAGATTCTGATACTGAAGCTAAAGCATATTTAGAAGATAATAAACTTCGTCTAAATTCTTTAGCTTTAAAATTAATGGGAGTAAATCCTGGAGATAGAATTGATGTTCAATATGCTTCACAGCCTATTATAGGTATTAGTGAAACATTCGGAACTCCTGATAGTGGATGTAAATTGACTAAATCAGGAACTATTTCATTTAGAGGTAAAAAGGCTGAAACTCTTGCTACATACGGTACAGAGTTTAAGTTAGTTCCTAATGATAATAATCAATTCATTTTAGATAATGGAAAAGAAGTTCAAGAAGAACCTGAACTTAAAGGAGATGAAAATGTTAATATAGAAGAAGATTTAGATTTTAATATAGAATCTCTTTTAGATGATAGTGAAGAAGTAAAAGCTTCTATATTTCAACTTTAAAAATTGTTTAAAATATGTTTAATTTTAATATCAGCGATGTAAAGCCAGCAAGTCCTTCTAAGTATCTTAAGCCTTATAACATTTATAAAAATGTTACTTTGAGTGGTGTAGAAACAAAAGAGGGTGTTGGTAAGACAGGCAATCCTTGGAAGTCAATGATAATCACTTTCTCTTGTGATGAAGGTGAATTTTCTAAGAGTATGTTCTATGTAAAGACTGTTAAGGATACACAACGTGGATCTATAGATATGCCTAATGGTGGTAAGAAAGAGCTTCCTAGCGCATGGGAGCGCAATCGTGATCTTATGGCAGCTATAGGTTTTGCGTTCTTCCCTGAAGATTTTGCAAAGCTTCAAGAAGCAGTAGCAAAGAATACATCTCTTGCTAAAATGAATGAAGAACAAGGTTTTGAGTTTATTGCTTCTTGTTTCATTAAGTGTATTAATAAGAACCTTGGAAAGAATCCTACAAGTATGAAACTTATAGGTCGCAACTCTAATGGTAATGTTTATGCTGAACTTCCAAGTTGTACTGGTATTGCAGAAGCTAAGGATGAAAAGCGTGCAGCTGCTAATAATGTAAATGTAGGAGAATGGTATACTTGGATGGTATCACCGTTTGGTGATAATCTCACTTTCTCTGACTATGAGAAGCGTCAGAAAGTAGCTTACGAATCAGCTAAGCCAACTCCTATTGAGGACAAAGCTTCTGAAATTATTGAAGAAACTCCAAGCATTGAATCAGAAGAAATTGATTTTGATTCATTACTCTAAAATATAAAGGTTACCTAATCAGGTAACCTTGTTTTGTTTTACGATGAAAATTCATTAATTTTGTATTTTAATATATATAAAATATGAATTTCTCGTTTCAACAAAAAATTACTAAAGAATTAATCTTATCCAAATATTCTGAAGAACAGATAATGGAATATTATTTACATGTTCCTATTAAAAAAGGATTATTTAGATCTCCATTAAGAAAAGACATTAATCCTACTTGCTCTTTTTATAGGAATCAATCTGGAACTTTAATTTTTAAAGATTTTGCTACTGGTCAGAATTTGAATATTTTTGGAGTAGTTCAAGAACAATTTCATTGTGATTATTATCAAGCTTTAAGAATTATAGCAAATGATTTAGGTATTGTAAAGAATCCTTCTGTCCCTAAGAATAAGGGTAAGATTAATTTAAATCCTATCAGAATAGAAGATAAGACAATTTCAAAAATACAGATTGAAATGCAAGATTTTACAGAACAAGATTTAAAATGGTGGGGTAAATATGGAATAACCTTAGATATTTTAAAACACTTTGATGTATATTCTTGTAAACATGTATTTTTAAATGGAAATCTTTTTGCTAAATCTCAACAACATTGTCCTATTTACGGTTATTATGGAGGTAAAATCCAAGAAAATAAAGAAAAAATAGAACTTTGGAAATGCTATTTTCCTAAAAGAAAAGAGTATAGATTTATTGGAAATTATCCTGCAAAAAGATTACAAGGATATTTTAAGTTACCAAAAAATGGAAAAATATGTGTCCTTACTAAATCTTTAAAAGATGTAATGGCATTATATGCTTATAATATTCCTGCTTGTGCTCCAAATAGTGAAACAGTTATACCATCTCAAAATATAATAGATGACTTAACTAATAGATTTGAATATGTATTTGCTTTATGGGATAATGACTATACAGGAATTACGTTTCTTAATAAAATGAAACGACAATATCCTAAATTGCATTGTTTAATAATACCTAGACACTATGAAGCAAAAGATTTTTCAGATTTAAGAGCTAAATATGGAGAGCAAGAAACTAAAAAATTAATTATTAAATATTTAAAGTATTTTAAAAATCATGAAAAAGTAGAAAGAACTTGATACATCTGTAGAAATAACTTTTAAAGACGGATCAGTTGTTACAACATCATCTTTAAAAGAAGCTAGTGAAGTATCTGGATTAACTGAAGCTTCCATCAAAATTAGATGTAATAAGTCTAGAGATGGAGGTTCCAATAAAAAAGATAAAATTAACTGTAAATGGGTTAATGATACTACATTTAGATCTTACCAAGCTAAAAAAAGCAAAAGCAAAGGATCTGGATGGGAAACTGAAATAGTTAATCGTTTAAAAGAAATAGGATATAGTGATGTATGTAGAGCAGCAGGTGAATCTAAGAAATTAGATAATAATAAAGTTGATATTGCAGGTTCTACTGAATGTGCAATACAAGCAAAGCATACTCAAAATCTTCCGAATTATTTTAAAATAAGAGAAGCTTGTTCTGACCCAAGACCTTTAGCTCTTTTATGGAAAAAATCCGCAGATGTAGGTAGTATCAGTGACGGTACTGTAGCTGTTGTTGATTTAGACTTTTTTTATGAACTTTTAAAAGTATATCATAACAAATGAATAAATATATTATTCCTGTATGTAATATACAAGAATCTGATGTTTATAATCTAACAATTAATGCTTCGTCTTATTCTGATTGTCAAGATAAACTCATGAGAAAATTTGAAGATTATACAGATAAAGATGATTGGCATGAATTTTTAGAGGATTTGGACAACAAAGATATTCTTATAGGAAGAATAACAGATGTTGAAGAACTATGAAACTACGTATTGGATTGGACATTGATGACACAATCGCTGATTTTAATACAGGTTATATCCAACGCTTTGGAAAATGGCCTAAACAAGATTGGTGTGTAACTCGTAATGTTCAAAATATTTTAATACACGAACGTGATTTTTGGCTTAATTTGCCAGTAAAACGAATACCTGATTTTACACCTAGACTATTCTGTAGTGCTAGAGTAAATAGTAGAAGATGGACTAAAACATATTTAACAAATTTAGGTTTTACAAGTCCATTATATCAAGTTCCAGGTTATCATATCAGTAAAGCTAAAACTCTTAAAGGTAGAGTAGATGTCTTTATTGACGATTCTTTAAAAAACTTTATAGACTTAAATTTAAATGGAATCCCTTGCTTGTTAATAGATTCATCTAATAATAGAGAATGGGGTCCTATTGGTAGAATTTATAGTCTAAAAGAGCAAGAAATAGAAGAATGTTATCATCTATTTATAGATACGATATTTCCTAAATTTAAAGAAATATTGAATGGTTGATATAAAATTAACCCCGTTGATAGACTCCTTAAAATTAGAAAAAATAGATGATTCTGAATATTTCAGTGCAAAATATAGTAATTATATATCAAATTCTAGACTAGGTTTAATGAAAGCAGGAGGTGCTGAAGCATTTTTTGCTGGATTTAAACCTATTTTCAGTTCTAGCTTAGATTTAGGATCAGCAGTTCATGAAATAAGTCTACAAAATGATTTATTTACTATATGTGATAATGTTGATAAACCTACAGCAAAAGTAGGTGTTATTGCTGATAAAATTTATAATAAACTAAAAGGAGAAATTCCTTCTTCTGAAGAGATATGTAGAGTAGCTAGTGAAATAGACTATTATCATGGCCTATTATCTAATAAACAAATTCAAACGGTACTTGATAAATGTACTCCATATTGGGTATCTAGGAAGGCTTTTGAGGACTCTTATTCCGATTCCAAAGAAGTTATCTTCTTGGACCCAAAAACTCGTGAGACAGCTTGGAATTGCATAACAGCATTGCAAAACAATCAGAGTGTACAAAATATTTTACATCCTGCTAATGAATTTGGAGATATTATTAGTGAAAATGAACAAGCTATCCTTCTTGATGTATTAGTAGAAATCCCAGAATTAAATGCTAAATTTATCTTAAAGTTAAAATCTAAACTTGATAATTATGTTATAGATTCATCTATGAATGAAATTCAAGTTAATGATATTAAAACTTTAGGTAGAATAGTATCTGAATTTGATATTAATATTGAGAAATTTGGATATAATCGTGAAATAGCGATGTATAGCTTTTTATTATCTCTTGTAGCTAAAAAATATTATGATTTAGAAAACCCGTCAGTAAAAGGTCATTATTTAGTTGTTTCAACAATACCTCAGTATTATACAAAGGTAGTACCTATGACTAAAACAATGTTCCAACAAGGATTTTCTGAATTTAAATCTCTTTTGAAAAAAGTAGCCTACGCAGTAGCTACTGATTATAAGGATTTTGGAATTTGGGATGTATGATAGACATTATAAAAACTCCTCCTTATAAAGATTTACAACATTTATATAATGAATATTTTTCATTAGGATATTTAAATACAGATATATCAAGTAAATTTGCATTAATATCTTTAACGGGATATTTAGTATATAAATTAAAACAAAAGAAACCTGATATTACATCATATCAGGTTCTGAGAAAACTTGTAAACGATAAGTTACCAGAAGATTTTTTAAAAGGATTAGCAGTAATTATAGATGATTTCTCTTATGGATGTACAGAATTTCCTACTTTTAATATAGAAGATAAGAAAATTCCTGCAAAAATAAAGGAATTATTAAATAGTTATATGCCATTCTAATAGATTAATAGATAAGATCAAGAGTTTGTACTAGATAAATTTGTTAACATTTGTTAACATTAAATTTAACAAAATTCTTTTTGGTTTAAGCAGATTTGATATTATATTTGCTTTACTAAAATGAGTTAAGACAATTAGATAAAAATCAAGATTTTTAGATATTTTTACAAATATTATTTGGATTACAAAAAATTCAATATTATATTTGTAATATCAAAAGAAGAAGATGTTTTATGAATTAATGTTAAATTTTAAATAAATAAAAAATTATGGTACAGACAATGAATTTTAAGAAACTTGAAGTAGTAGGTGCAACAAAGGAAGAGGCTCTTGCAAAGGCTCCATTTAACATCATGGGTGATGCAACCCAGAAGTATAAGATTTGGAAGAAGAAGCAGGAGAACGGTATTACTGAAGCGTCAGTAAAGCAGTTCATGCTTGATTATCTTGCAAGCAAGTCTAAGAATGTTCCTGGCATTGGCTTCTCTATTACCCTTGACCCAGCTGTTGTTGATACTCGTATGAATCCTTATACAATTAAGGACAAGAAGAACGAGGAGGGTGCTCGTAAGTATAAGACTACTTATCAGCTTATCGACAAGGCTACCAATGAGATCCTTGCTGAAGTTAATGAGACCAAGGCAAAGGCTAAGGAGGTAGCTAAGAAGCTTATTCTTGACGGCTTTAAGGGCAAGCTCAAGTGTAAGTACACTAAGCAGGTTTCTGAGGGTGAGCCTATTGCTTTCGAGGCAGAATATACACCTTCAACTGGTTCACACCCAGGTACTTATCTCGTATTTGGTGTTGAAGCGTAAACAGTTTTCTAAATTTAAGGCTATCGCAAGTAAAATTGCGGTAGCCTTTTTTATTTTAACAGCGTAACTGCATTTTAAAATTGAATAAAACAATCAAAAATGAAATTATCAACAATTAATAAATATAAGAAAATATTAAATGACGCTAAGAATAGCGGTAAAAGTCTAAATGCATTTTGTGTAGAACAAGGTCTTAATTATAAAAGTATAGTTAGTCTTTTTAGTGGACTTCATAAAGAACAATCTGAGGAAACAAAAGAATTGATTAACCTTTATGACCAAGTTGTACAATTTAAAAATGCAGAGGACATAAGCAAAGCTAGTGTTGAATATGAAAGAGACGAGGAAGGTCATATTCAATATTATAATGTTGTAGCATATATAAAGGATAAAGCTCCTTTTAAATGTAAATTAAATAGGGAAGAAACTGAAACAATATTTGGTCTTTATACCTATTATGGTGGAAATATAACTGCTAGAAATGTAGCAAATGAATTTCCAAAATTTACATTGCCTGAAATTAAACGTATATTCAGGGCATTTAATCTTACAAAAGATAGTATTTGGGTTCCTCAGCATTTAATAGAAGAACTATCTGTTGAAGATTTAAATTCTTATAGATTTAATCTTAAAGAAAGAGCTGCGTTTAAATATGCAGATGCTCGCCAAGAACGAGATTATAAAAATCTCGTAAACAAAATGGCTTCTAGAATTAATGAACTAGAAGGAACATTGAATAGATTTAATAACATAAAAGTTACTTTATTGAACACTCCTTCTTATAAAGTAAAGAATCAAGTTATTGAATCTAATAAAGATTTGATTCTACACTTATCTGATATGCATATTGGAGCAAAAGTAGAATCTGGATGTATTTATCCAAATAATTGGAATGAAAATGAACTTGTTAGAAGACTTTCTGAAATTCTTAATAGAATAAATTCTTTAGGCCATCTAAATACTTTGGTTATTAATCTTTTAGGAGATAATCTTGATGGAATGGATAATCAAACAGCAAGACGCGATCATTTTATGCCACAGAATATGGATAATATGGAACAAGTCAATGTATTTATAAATACAATAACTTGGTTTATTACATCTATTAAAGAGAATAATCTTTGCAACAAAATAAAGATTTATGCAGTTAAATGTGGTAATCATGATGGAGATTTTGGTTATGCTGCATCTGTAGCTGCATTGTCTTGTATAAGTAAACTTTTTCCAGATGTAGAAACTACTCAATTTACTGAATTCTTTGGATATTATGAATTTAATAATCATAAATTCTTAATCTCTCATGGAAAAGATAGTAAGTTTATGAAAAGAGGTATGCCTCTTAATCTGGATGATAAGAATAAGATGAAATTATATGAATATCTTGATTCTAAAGGTATAACTGGTACAGGAATTCATATAATTAAAGGAGACCTTCATACAGAAAATATTAATTCTTGTTTGAAATTAGATTATCGTAATGTTTTGAGTTTATTTGGAGCTTCTGATTATTCAGCATTGAATTTTGGAAGAAATCAATATGGAGCTTCTTATGAATTGTTTATAGGAGATAATTTGATTAGAGGAACATTTGAAAACATTTAAAATTATGAGAAAAGTAATTAATTATGAATTTGGTGAATATAAGCCAAATAAAAATTGTAAGCCAGTTGTTTTTCATGGAACAAAGTATCTTTCCAAAGCTCAATGCATTGCTTTAGAAAATATAGATCGTAAAACATTAGAAGAATATCTTAAATCACAGGAAAATGAATAATATAACAATGAAAGATGTCATTGCATTTGTACATAAAGCAATGGACTTGAACTATCGGGTTAAACATCTTAATGGAATTATAAATACTATAAATATTTATAAAAATGAGAAATTTCTAATGGATTTCTCATTTTATTCGGACAATACTTTAAGAATTATTACACCTAATGGAGATATAGAATTTTCAGTTTCTGAAGCTGAAGCAAATTTATACAGAGTTTTAGGAGATGAAGTCAAAGAATATGCTGAAAATAGAGCAATAGAAGATTTTAATAATTTTATTACTGATGATGAAAATATAGACTAATGGAAATTACACTGGATGAACTTCTCCGTGGACGCGGAACTACAATTAAAAATAAGGAATATTTTCCTACTGCAGCTTATGTAGAACCATTCTTAGAAAGAATGCAAGAGTATACAGATGACTTTAGAGTACAAGTAAAAACTCCAGATCAACTTGCTCTAGAAGAAGATAATCCTATTAATATTTATAATAGAGTAGTAGTTCAAGCAGTACTTCCAGATAATTTAGTCGTAGATAATCATTCTCAGGTAGTAGGTATGGTTTATGGTCTTGATGTTCGTAAACCTGTAGTTAAATTCTATTCTGGTGCACTAGATATGGTTTGTACTAATCTTTGTGTATTCTCTCCAGACCAGCTTAATTGTGCTACTTTGGAGCCAGAAACAGCTGTTAATTATAAACCTATTAATAATATAATGTCTTCTATTGAAAAGACTGTAGAATTTATAACTAAATTAAAAGAAACACCATTTGATTGTTCTTATAAGAATACTAGTGAAAATCTCGGAAATTGGATTAAACGAAGTATGCAATGTACATATGATAATGGATTCGGTAAAGTAAAAGTTTCTACAGCAACTCCAATAGATGCTTATAAACTTCTATTTGAAGATGAAGATTCTAGGTATTTAGTAAAAGAACCTGTTACAAATATGTATAATATTTATAGTGCGTTTACACAAATTTTCACAGATAGTATGAAGAAAGATTTGATGAATGTTTGTGAGAAAACACTTTTGGTAAAACAGATATTAAATATATTTTGATATTAAAATAATTAATTGTATATTTGTACTGTTTAATTTAAAAAATAAATATTATGCAAGTAAAGAAACGTAATGGAAATTTTGAACCTTTTGATAAGCAGAAGATAATAACTGCTATTCAAAAGGCTTTTTTGTCTTGTGATGAAAATGTAAACGATGAAGTAATTGAAGAAATTGCAGATCAAGTATCCGTTTGGGATGAAATTAGTATTGAAGATATTCAAGATGAAGTTATAGAATTATTGGCAGACTATGGTTTTGAAAAAATTGCACAAAACTATAAAGCTTATAAGGATGAGCAGTCTTTAATTCGATATATTTCAAGTCGTCTTGATTATATGCATGAGTATATGACATCTGGACAAAATGCTGCCACTTCGTCAGAAACTGATGCTAATGCTAATGTTACTGTAAAAAATGTTGCTAATCTTGAGAATGAAAATTCTAAAGTATTGAATCGTAAAATTCAACGCTATAGAATGAAACATCAACTCAAAAAACAATTTCCAGAAGTAGCTTCTCAATATGAGAAAGATGTTGAATCTCATATAATTTATGTTCACGACGAAGCTTCTAGTCCTGTTGTTAAAAACTATTGTGAAGCTGTAACATTATATCCACTTATGATAGAAGGAACTAAAGGTTTGGATAATCTTAATGTTACTCCTCCACATAATTTAACCTCTTTTTGCGGTCAATTTATTAATATGGTATTTTTACTTTCAGCACAATGTAAAGGTGCAGTCGGACTTGCAGAATTTTTCAATTTCTTTGATTATTTTGCAGCTAAAGAATGGGGAGAAGAATATCATTTACATGAAAATGAATATGTTGATACGGAATTATGTTTAAATAGAAAAACAATAGGAGAGAGAATTAATCAGCATTTTCAGAATGTAGTCTATAATTTAAATCAAAGTGCTGGAAATCGTGGAAACCAATCGCCTTTCACAAATTTTAATTACTTTGATTGTAATTATTGGCATGCTTTATTCGATGAGTTTGAATTTCCTGATGGCGCAAAACCTTCTTGGGAAAGAGTTTCTTTCCTTCAGAAGAAATTTATGAAATGGTTTAATAATGAGCGTACTAAAACAGTATTGACTTTCCCTGTCGAATCAATGTTATTGTTAACTGATGGTGATGACGTTATAGACAAGGAATATAAGGATTTTACTGCTGAGATGTACGCAGAAGGACATTCTTTTTTTACATATCTTTCAAGTAATCCTAATGCTGTCGCATCATGTTGTCGGTTACGTAATGAATTGAGCGATAATACATTTATGAAAACTATTGGACTTGCTGGAGTTCAAACTGGTAGTTGTAATGTAATCACTCTTAATCTTAATCGTATAGTTCAGAATTGGGATAGGGAACATAATAACAAGACTGATATAATTTCTTTTAAAGAATATCTTAAAGTAATTCTTGAAAGAGTATATAAATATCATATTGCTTATAAAACCCTTCTTTATGAAGTAGAAGATTTAGGTATGTTTACATCTTCAAATGCTGGATTTATAAAGATGAATAAACTATTTAGTACTGTATCTATTAATGGTCATAATGAAATGGCAGAATATCTAGGATTTAAAGTATCAAATAATCCAGAATATATAGAATTTATGAGTGATATTCTTGCTTTTATAGATAAGCAAAATAAAGAGCATAGTACTAAAGGATTTATAATGAATCTTGAATGTGCACCAGCAGAAGGTCTTGGTTCTAAAAATTATAATTGGGATAAGGCTGATGGTTATAAAGTTCCTGAGAATAGAGTACTTTATAATTCTTATTTCTATGATGCACACGATCCACATACTTCAATACTTGATAAATTTGTTTTACATGGAGGTAAAATAGCTAATTCTTGCTCAGGAGGTCAGGCAATACATGCAAATGTAGACTCACATTTATCTAAAGAGCAATATTTAAAGCTTATTGATTTTGCCATTAAACAGGATGCATCCTATTTTACTTTCAATATTCCAAATACCGAATGTAAAGATTGTGGTCATATAATAAAAAAACCTATTTCTGAATGTCCTATTTGTAAAAGTAAAAATCTTAGATATTGGACACGCGTAGTTGGATTTCTTAGACCTATTGACGGTTTTGATAAATATCGTCAAATAGAAGCTTCTAAAAGAATATATAATCATGAAATTTAAAACATTAAAATCTGTATCAGACGAACTTAATAAGTATGATTATCTTGCAAAAGATAGTGATTTTATTCAAGTTACAGAATGGGCAAATGGAGAAGGTTATGATGTTGCAATTAATGACAATTCTTATAACTTTACACACGGACAAATTGAAGCAATTAATTATTTAATTAAATCATTAGAATACAATGAAGACTAGAAAGAATGTTTTAGGTCAAGCAATTGACGAATGTGTTGCTGAAATGTTTAAGTGGGCACAGCCTTCTATAGACATTAATGAGTTGATCAAAAACGGATTTAAAGATGATGAGAAAATGCCTTTATATCAAAAGCATTATTTATCATCTGATAATTTCCAATTTATCAAAGATTCATTTATGAGTGCTTATGGCGTAACTGATGATTGGGATGATACTTTTGATACAATTTATCGTCAACTAACTGAAGGTGGTATTGAAGATGATTACAAACCTAAAGAGGGTGATAGACCTGGTTATAGAGATTATAAAAAGGTAGATCCTCTTAAAGAACATCTCAAAACTCCTGAAGATTTTGATACAATTATTGAATATATTAAAAAAGTACAAAATTTCTTTAAAGGTCATTGTAGAGAATCAAATAGTTTCAGTATGACTGTATGCCTTGGTTGTTCTCCTACTTCTAATCCTAAAGAGGTAGAAGAATATTGGAAGGCAAACGGCAGACCTGACTTTAAAATTAAAGAATTTAATATTGCTGATGTAATTTATGGAGGTGTTAATGATGAATATCTCGATATTACAGAAGAAGAATTTATTGATACTTTAAAATGAAAATTTTAATAGTTCCAGATATTCACGGAAGAAATTTTTGGATAGAACCCTGTCAACAATGGCAGGGTTCTATTGTTTTCTTAGGTGATTATCATGATCCGTATCCTTTTCAGGTTTCTAGAGAAGATTCTTTAGAAAATTTAGGAAGATTAGTAAACTTTGTTACTTCTAATAAAGATAGATGTACTTGTTTAATGGGAAATCATGATAATTATGGATTTAGTACTGTAATTAGTAGTAATTGTAGACACGATAATAAAAATCATGATAAAGTACATGATTTACTTAGTAAGCTTAATTTACAACTTATTAAAGTAGTAGATCCTAATGTTATCTTTTCTCATTCAGGTATTCTTCCTAATTGGCTAAAGGAACATGCTATTCCAGATTGGACAAGTGTAGAATTTCTAAATTTAAATAATGAGGCATTTGGAGATATATCTCCTTATAGAGGTGGAATGTTCCCTACTTATAGAGAACATGAAATAGGAAGTTGTTTATTTGGAGATGTTCAAGAATATGATGAACAACCTCATATTGAAGGATATTATCAAGTATTTGGACATACCCAATTAAGAGAAAAACCCATTATTAAAGAAGATTATGCTTGTTTAGATTGTAGGCAATGTTTTATAATGGATACTGAAACTAAAGAAATTGAACCTTATGGAGAACAAGGGCTTTTATATAACCGTTGATCAAAAGGTAATAACTTGGTTAAGAGAAACCATCTATGTAAAAAATGTTCAAAATGAACAAGAAGCAATTCAAAAAGTTATAAATTCTATAGAATTAAATAGAGATATTATTTCTAATGAAGATGTTCATTTTGTAGAAACAGAAGAACTTTATGATTTGGATGAACCTCTTTCTCCAGATGATAATGGAGGTTGTTCTACAATTGAAATAATAGATAAACAACATAATATCATTTGGGATAATGTAGACGGATATGCTGAAGACAACTAATCATGAAATTACTTTTTCAGAAATTCCTGATGAAATTACTTTATGTATAAATATAAGTAATTGTTGTATTAGATGTCCAGATTGTCATTCTAAATTTCTATGGGAAGATGTTGGTGAACCACTTACAGATGAATTAGTGTTCTATTTAATTGATAGAAATGAAGGGATAACTTGTATATGTTTTATGGGAGGAGATTCTGACCCTGTTTACTTATCTAAATTAGTAAATAATATTAAACAAACATATCCAAATCTTAAAATTGCTATTTATTCAGGTAAAGAATATTTAGATAGAGCCTTTAATCCAAGTAATATAGATTTTGCAAAAGTTGGTCCATATAAAAAAGAATGTGGAGGATTAGATAATCCAAAAACTAATCAAAGACTATATTCTTTACATCCAACAGTTAAAGACATCACCTATAAATTTTGGAAAAATGATAGTAATACTAACATTGATAATTCTAATTAGTATTGGTAAATTGTATATTGCTTATTTAATGAAGGAGTTACAATATTTAACAATACAGAATGTAACTATAGATCCTAAAAGAATTATTTGTTTTTTAATTATTGATTCAGCACTTGGGCTAATAACTGGTATTTATGGATATTCTTGTTGTTTATAATTCTGATAATCAAAATTTAGAATTTGATTCTCCTAATATTAGACTTATAGATTTAAACACTTCTAAAGGTAAAAAAGAAGGTTGGAAACTAAAGAATTATTATGGAGCTAGACAAGATCCATTTGCAGTAATATTAGATAACAAGAAAACAATAAAAGCTTTTTATTCAGAAGCTGAAAATGTAGTTGAATCATTAGTCAATTATTTAAAAGAAAATGGTTACTGAGTCACTATCTAAAGAAGTTGAAAAACAAAGAGAAGAAACTACTAAATTTTTTAAAGGATTAATGGATTCTGATTATGAATATATGAAACAACAAGCTTCTATATTTGTAAAAGAACATCCAGAACTTTCTTTAGAAGATATGTTTATTCAAGGATGGATAAAATCTATTGAGCAACCTTTAAGTAGGTCTATACATCTTATTAGTATGTATACCCAAGATTATCTTCCTAAAAAGTATCAAGTAGATTTAAAATTAGTAACAACCAAGATTCGTAACATTTTTCGTAATAAACTTCATAATTTAAAATTCAATGACTAAAGTAAAGGTAATTAACATTTCTAATAACAAACTTCCACAGTATGAAACAACAGGTGCTGCAGCACTTGATATTCGTATAGACCTTAGTCGTGTAACACCTGAAAATCCTATCAAAGGTTTTGGTGACGCAGAGATAATCTGGTCTGGAGAAGGTCATACAGTACCTATGGTACGTATTGCTCCTATGAGTAGAGCACTTTTGCCTACTGGTTTGTTTACAGCTATTCCAGAAGGCTACCAAGTTTCATTCAGACCACGTTCTGGTATGGCTATTAAGAAAGGTCTACAGCTAGCTAACTCTCCAGCTACAATAGATAGTGATTATAGAGGAGAATGGATGCTTCCTGTTATTAATTTAGGTACAGAGGACATCTACATTGAAGACGGAGAGCGTATTTGTCAGGCTCTTCTTGAAAAAGTTAATAAAATTG
>CAVAQB010000096.1:0-22741 GCA_963590725.1 Anaeroplasmataceae bacterium
GGAAGTAAAGACCAAAGTCAGATTCATTCTCTGCTCCGATATTATACTTCATCCATAATGTGCCTGACTCTAATCCTAAATCTACAAATTCAATTTCTGGAGTTTTGTAGTAATTAATAAAATCACCATCTGCGATGATTTCAATTTCTGAACCAACACTAGAAGGAATATAAAGAGTTTTTTCCATACCTTCAAGAATTGATACATTAGGAGTTTTTATGGTTTTACCAACTGCTTCTGCTTGTGTTTTAAAAAGTTTTAAATTTTCCATAATTAATTAAAATAAATCGTCATAATCAGTTTCATCTGGAGTATTTACTACACTAAAATTATAAAGCATAGAACCTTCTGTATCTGAATCTGAATTAATAGTATTAATAGCTCCGTTAATGGTATTTATTGCTTGAACAAGATTTGTATTTACAGTTCCAATTGCAGTATTTAACATTTCTATAGCTTTATTAGTTTCTATAGAAAAATCAGATAATACTTTATTAATATTGTTTATCTAATCAATAATGTATTGGAATGATGTCTTTACAACTTGTGTTTCTCCACTATGAAGATTATACTCTATTACTAATTCATTTGTATTAGAATCAAAATAAGATTCTTTTACAGCTGCATCTAAACTAAAATTATAAGAACCTATAACTAAATCATTTACAAATAAAGTAAATATACCTTTTTCATAAATTGCATTAATTTTAATAGGAAGTGCTGGAATATCAATCTTATTTCCAACAAGTGCATCATCTCTTGTTAAATAATATGTAGCTAAACAACCATCTTCAGGAGTACTTTGTTTGATAATAGTATACTGAGGAATATGAATGTTTTCAATAGCTGAAGCTAATTCTACGTCTTTAGCTGTTGAACGTTCAATTTCTTCTGATAGTTTATTAGCTAAATCATTATGATTTGAAACAATTAAGTCCTCCTATGTTTTAGCTCTTTCTTTTTCGGATTCAATAGCTGAAGATAATGCACTTTCTGCACTCTCAGCTCTTTGTGTTTCTACTGTTAAATCAGCTTTTAATTGAACAGCATTTAGACTTAATTCATCTATTTTAGTATTTAAGGTGTCTATTGATTCTTTTTGAGATTCTTTTTCAGAATTTAAATACTCAGATAATGCAGTATCATTATGTGTAATATTATCTGTAGTTCCTTCGACAGTTAACTAATTACCTATCTTTTTAAGAATGTTGTGTTTATCGCTATAAATTCTTACATCAGCAGATAATTTGTCTGTACCATCAATTACTACTTCTCTTGTTAATTCTACAACTTTTTCAGGATAAGAGTTATCAACATCAAATTCTCTAATGAGAGTTCCTACAGGAATAGTTATTGTTTGTTTCTCTCCATTTAAAAGTTTAAATACAATTACAATTGCTTCATTTGATGAATCATAAAAAGCAGACTCAACAATAGAAGAAAATCCTAAAATATGTTGAGCTACAATTTTATCATTTGCATATAAAGTGAGAGTTCCATTCTCATAAGTAGATATTACATGAAAATAAAGACCGTCATCTTTTTTAAGCAAATCGTTTCCTAATGTATTAGAAAGGTTTAACATACCTCCAATAACATATCCACTAGGCTCTTTTCTTACTGATAAATCAACAATACTATCATCTTCTACATTAATTGTAATTCCTTTTAATGCTTCATCCATTAATCTATCTAATGTTTTTAAAGCATTCATTACAGATGTAGCATCTTTTAGATAATATGTTTCTTGGTCAGCATTATAAGAACCATCACCACTAAGACCTACTCCGATTTGTGTATTATCTAATTCTGATTGTAAATTGTTATCAACACTCTCAGAATCAGTTTTAAATACTCTAACAAAATCTTCAATAGCTCTAAGAGTTTCAAAATCTTTTGAAGGTAATGGAGTTCCAGAAATCTCTCCTTTTAAATCAAGAAGAACATTATGTAGTTTTTGTGTATCATCATATCCTTCTAAAAAGAATTTAAGTTCTGGAAGAGTATTTATTTGAGTTGATTCTTTATCTACTGTATTTAAGAATTTATTTAAAGCTACAGAAACTTCTGTTAATGATTTATAAGGAAGTGTTTGTAAATAAGTAACTAAATCAAGTTCTTCAGTACCAACTGTTGCTTTAAGCTCTGTTTTAAGATTATTGTCAGCTTCAGTTAATTCCTTATAATATTTATCGACTTTAGTGATAAGATCAGAAACAGAATTTGCTAAATCAAGAATACTATTTAAACTCTCTGGAATATTTGTTGGATCATTAGTTCCCCAAATTGCAGTTTCTCCCTGAGTACGTTCCTTAATTTCTTTATCTAATTTTTCAGATAATTCTGTAAGCTGTTCCTGTATTGTATTTACATCTAAATTTTCTATAAGCTTAACGAACTCAAGTTCATCATTCGTTTGCTTTTTAGTAACCCAATATAGTGCTTGCTTATCATTACCACCATTTTCTACTATTTTGAGCAATCCTTTATGGATAGTAGTAGCGTTAATTGGGTCTTCATAAAATTCTTTTAAAGCAGCTTCTGTAGGAAAAATATAATTAGCCTCTAATGGATAATTACCAGTTCTTATGAAACTGCCCATTGTTTCACTATATTGACTCATTCGTTTACAAAATTATAAGTTACGTCTTGATTAAGAGAAGATAATGCTTGTTTATAAACATATATTTTATAAATTACATCAGATTCTAAACCATCTACAGAAAGAGGAATATCATTAATTTCATTAAATGCTTCCTTATCAAAACTTTGAGATTTAGTTACCATACTATCTAAATTAGGATATGATTTAGGAACTATCACTATAGGATGACGTAAATCAGCATCTGTAAATACATATTTAAAAGTAATAGATGTTAAATCAGCACCATAGCTAACAAATCTGTTTTGAGTTCCTTCTGTATCCTGTAACTCAATTTCTTTTAAATATTCCATTGTAATGGTACTAGCAGATTTCCATTTAGGTAATAATCCAACAAATACAGGTAGACAGCATTTAGTATGAACTGTATCTTCGTGTGTTGAACCATTTGTATATGTAACTTTAAAAGTAAAATCAGTATCTTCTGTAATAGGTAAACTATCTACAGTGATACATCCATTCTCAAAGTCTTTACCTGTAAAGGTATAAATTAATTCTCCATTTTGATAAAGTTGTGCTACATCTATCAAACCAGTTGAACCATGAACACAAAGAGTAATCTCTGCTTTTTCATTTATCATAGTATATTCTGGAGCAGAAATACAAATTCCTTTTCCATAGAATATAGCATCACAAACTTCCTATAATGTCATTGTATCAGGAACTGGTGTATTGTCCTCAACAAAACCTACTGTAGTTTCTACTGGACCAGATGTAATCCATTGACATTCTTTAGTAGAAATCTCAGTTTCTAATTCTTCTTTTTGAGATTTTAATTGAGAAAGTGTAACCAATTCATTATCTTCTACGGCATCAACACCAGCTTGAGGGTTTTTGAATGCTACAGAACCATCAGATTTTACATATCCTTCTTTTCTAATAGTTTCAAACTTATCATCTACAGAACTCATATAATCTTGGAGAGCAGCTTCTATTGAAGTTGTAACCCATTTATTAATAAGAGAATCAACTTGAGTTCTTGAATAAGTTTGTGTTTTATCATAAACATTTGCAGTTTTAGCATAAGCTGCAAGTCTATTATTTAAAATAGATAAGAATCCATGTGGATCAACATCAACAAGATGTGCGTATAAAGTTTTATCTACATATCTTTTTGTAGCTAAATGACTATCAATGGTTGGATCAACTCCTACTTGAGCAATAGTAAATGGTGTTGTACCATCTTTCTTAACATAAGCTTTAAGAAGATTATCAATTTCTTTCTTAATGTAAAGATCTGACTTACTATAAATTTCAGAAGTCTTTACATATTGTTGGAGCATTGTAATAACTTCTGGGAGGATTTCATGTGGATCTTCAGTTCCAGTAAGTTTTGTATGTTCCTTTAATAGTTTTGCTACAAATTTCTTTGTTGTTAGATGATTGTCTGATATAGGGTCTACACCAGTTTGAGGTGCTGTAAATGGAGTACTTCCATCAGTCTTAGCCATATCAACAACCAATTCTTTAGCTGCACTAAGAGTGCCATGAGGGTCTTCTGTATTAAGATGTTTATTAATAGCAGTAGTAACGATTGTGGCAATATTAGTATCAGTTTCGTCTTTTGTATAAACAGAATTTTTAGGATAAACATTTAAATTCTCTCTAACTACAGACTTCTCTGCTTCTTGTGCATACTCTGATAAGAAATTATCTCTTTCTAAGTATTGCGTAGAGTCATCTATAATTGTTGGAGAATCGGTATTATTCTAACATCCTGGGGTTAAAATTGTATTGTCTGCCATTTGTTATTTAAATAATACTGTAAAGCAGTTAAAGATAATTTGTCATCTAATTCTTTATTCTAAATCAATTCTATAAAAGAAATTTCTTCTAAAATAAACTCATAATCAGGCTGATAGCCCTTTTTAACTTTACAAATTAACTCAAAGTATTCCTCAGATACTTTCTTTTTTAATTCATTTAGAGCATCCACAACCTGAGTTTTTATTTGTTGAACTTGAGGAATTACATAAACCATTACATCCGTTGATAGTTTCGACGATTCTTTCAACTTCTGCTAATTGTTCACATTCTGTTAAATATTTAATAACATTTAACGCCATCCACACCAAATCTCTTTTAAAAACTAATTCACTATCTACTTTGTTTTTACTCCAACAAGAAGAAAATCCTCTTCCATTGAAGATTTGCTAGCACAAATTTATATAACATTTTCGTAAAAAACAAATAGATACAAAATCCTTTGATGTTTTTGAAATAGTAGTGTTGATAGGATTAATTTCTATCACTTCAGAGATTGTTGCTTCTGAGATTTTTCCATCTATATATTTATAAATGTGACCATCTTCAACAAAATACACTATATTATATAAACCTAAAGCAGAACCTTCTGTTTTTTCAAGTTCATTCTAAAACCATTGTTGAGATGGTAATATCAAATGAACAATGCTATACCAACCATCTTTAGAAATAGAAAGAGTTACATCTTCCTATTCTAAATGGTTAGTATATGTTGGAATAAGATATTCAGTTTCTGATGATTTATTTAATTGTAATACATCTACAGAAACTGTTTCTGAAAATTTAAATTTTCCTTTTACTGTACCTGTTGAATCTTCAGGTAAGTATTCACTTTTATCAGTAACTGTAACCTTGCAATTATCACAAGCATTACAAGTACTTATATTTATTTTAAGTTCCATTAAACTTGGTGAATTTTATCATTATAAGGATTTCCATCTGTAAGCTATGCAATCTCAATTTGAGTTCTACGTTTTTGTTCTTCTACTGTAGCTTCTTTATAAGTTCTATCAGTATTAGCTTTATACATTTCTAATTTATAGGTTTGCTCTAATTGTTTTTGTTCAAGCTACAATTTAGTTTGATTAAGTTGTTCAACCTATTTATTAGCTTTCTCTAATTGTTTTTGCATCTCTTGCATCTGTTTCTACATTTCTTGATTTTGCTAAGTAAGCTATTGAATCTAGTTATTTTTATCTTCCTAAATTCTCATAGCTCTTTTTATTTTATATTTAAGATCAGGAACACTTTTACTTGTAACTGCTTCAATAATTATATCTGGTGGCAATCCTCCAGATTTTACAAATTCAGGAATAATTTGTTTTATCTATTCCAAATCTTTTACGACATCAGAACTAGTAATGATTCTCACATCATGGTCTGTAAGTGTAAAGTATTCTGGATAAGCTGTAAATACTTTTTGGTATTTATCACCTAAGATAATTGTTCCTGTAAGTCCATTTTTAAAAACTATCTTAGCAAGATTTAAACAATCTAATAGTATTTCATTTACTATTAAATCCATCTAATGATTATATTGTTTAGTAACTATAAATGAGTTATTTTGACCAATCTTAACATTGGTAACTGCATCTCTCTATTCAATTCCATTAAGTCTTTCTCTAAAGACTCCTGTAATTGAAGATGTAGTTTGTTCAATAGCATCAATTGCCATTTGAATAGCTTGTACAGCTTGTGCTTTTAATGTATTATCAAAACCATTAAATATAGTATTTAAAGGAGCTTGACCTGCTGCGATTCTACCTTCTTGAGAAGAGTCAATGACACCTAAACCTTGTTTCTTTAAAGCTTGATATTTCATTAATCTCTCTGGAAGATTAACACCGAGTTTTTCTGGTAATAATGCTAAATCAATCCAGTCACCTACTGTACCGCTATTAGCGATAAGATTATCACGATAGAAGTTTAAAAGGTCATATTGATCCTATAAATGCGCACAAGCAAGAACCATTGAATAAGGTTTGTTACCTCTATTCAAAAAATAGATACCATTAATAGATAAAGAACAATGAGATGGATTAGATTGGCTTCTAAAAGCTGTTTCATCTAACCCTCTTAAAATATAAATTTCTTCACCTATTCTTATTGTTTTATATCGTTGCATTACGAAATCTTTATCAACTTCTAACCATTCGACTTCGTAAACAGGAATTAATTCGTGTACCAAGTTAGTCTCTCTACTAGATTGAGGATAACCAGGAGTTACTTCTACTCCTGCTTGTAATCCATCAGTTGCTGGAATACCATTAGTTTCACTCATTCTAACATAATACATTGCATTATCATAAACATCATCCCATTTCTAGTCTAATAATTCTCTATCAGAACGTTTCATTTCTTTACCAAATTCATTTAAAATTTGGTTTTTAGTCATCCAAGTTCTTACTACAGCTCTATATGAATTTTTAATATATGGAGAGTCATAGTTTCTATCAATAAATGTATTAAGAGGACTAAGAGTTTGTATTCTAATATTATTATTTTCTGATGTAGGTTTTACTCTATAAAAAGTATAACCTGTAATAAGTAAGTCTAGTAATAAATCTCTTAACACTGTAATTATATCTGTATCTCTAGATTGCATAATATATTCGATAACATTCTACGCAGCTATTTCATATTCTGATGTAAATGTATTATTTATATCATCTATGATTCTTTGTAATTGTTCTTTAACAAGGCCATCGTCTATATTTTTACCATCTACAAAATTAAGGATAGAATTTTTTAAATGACCTTTTAAATAACTATGCAATTCTGAAGCTATCTTTAATTGTTTTTCTCTATCTATATTAGTAATAGTCTAACTATCCTTACAAAATATTTTAGGAATAATTGGAGTTCCTAAATATTCACCAATTAAAGCATCTATATGTTTTTTAATTAAAGGTGTAAAATGTAAAGTAGTAGGAGCGTCAGCTCCATAGACTTCTTCTAAATATCTAAATTGGTCAGCGTCTCTTACTCCATTATAGTAATTGTATGCTTTTTGCAATTCATATTTCGCATATACCAATTCAGTAATAGCTTTGTCTGTTTTTTCTATTAATTCTTCTTTAGTCATTACAAGCACATGATGATTTAATTGGGGAACAATCTGCAGGATAGAATAAATTTAATTTACCATAATAAACTAAATTATATAATCTGTCTTTAATTTCTCGTCTTAGAAATTTTAAAAATTTGTCATCTTCTAATTCTGCATAGATTGTTGTTGGTTTTTCTGGAACATCCATTCCTAATTTAATACAATAACCTACAGGGTTTAATTTCTAAATAGAGATTTTACCAATATATTCTTTTTTATAAATATCCCTGATATATTCGTGTATTACTTGTTCTAGGTCCTAGATTGTCATATGCCTACCCAAAATTATTATTAAATAAAATCTGATTATTTTGAATGGTTGGAATTATACCATATCTACGGTATCCGTTTTCATCAGTATAATATCCTATATTCTACCAAGTATCTTTAACCTCTTCAAGTCGTTTTGGAACAACTCCTTGTAATTCTTCATCTGCAAGTAAAGCCATTGCTACAGCAGCAACAATATCGAATTTACGTTTATTCTCATCAGTATAACGATTAAACTCATCTAACATTTCATCAAACCATATAAGATGACAATAATCATTTATATAGTCTGCAATCAAATCTGTTTGATGGTCAATAATTGCAGGAGTAGCAGGTGTTCCGTATTGTTTATTTGTATTTTTTATAGAGTCTGCAAGAGTAGCTCTAGGTCTTTTCATAAAAAGTTTTAATAGCTTCTTATCTCTAGCATAAGGGATAATACTTTGTCTAGTAGCCTCTATATTTATAATAGCATTATAATATTGTGCCAACTTAATAGCTATTTTATAACACTCTCTAACATCTCCGGGTCTATCTTTATAAAGAGCAACAAACTAAGGTTCTTCAGTTCCATACGCTCTTTTATAAACAGTCAAACAAAAATCAGAAGGATCTTTAGTATTTTCAGAAGTCTAGGCAGATCCAATATCAATACCGTCTATTCCTATTACATACAGATTACGAATTTTCTCTAGAGGTGGTGACCATATAACTCTACCATCTTCATCTTTTTTAGGAGGTAAAGTCCATAATGGATGTTCAAGAATTTGTAATTTACTATTCTAGCTAGGTATCCATTTAAATCCATCAATATTCTATTCAACATGTGCTCCGTCTTTAAATTTATATTCAATATATCCTCTTTCTATTTTAGGACATCTTTTTAAAGCTCGTATTTGAGCAAGTTGTTCAGCTATATTTATTTTATTAAATTTATTATCACCTTCTAGATTAAATGCTTCTTCTGCACACCAGCATCGCTCTGCACATTTTTTAATGTATTCCTTAGGAATATGAGCAAGATTATTTCTTTCTTCCTATAATACTTTTTTAAATTCTTCAACATTGCATACTCCTCTATTATCCATATATTTAGGATTAAGAGATTGAGCAAAGTAAGGAATAAAAAATCCAGTTAATACTGTTTCTCCTGTTTGAGAATAATTATGACGATAAGGAAGAATTTTAAAAGCTTGAGGTTCATAATATATAGTTCGTAATCCTTCAAGATTTTTTCCTTTATCACCACCAGTCGTGTGTTATCATAAGGCTTTTTATCCTTATTTCTTATAGTTTAATTCCTATAAGTCCAGCGTACATTTTCACTTAAAAGTGTCGGGCACTCTTGGGAGGATTATATTCTATTTTTAGGTTCACCTCCTACGCGTTACGGTGATTAATACTATTACATATTAACTTACCTCGGTATTCCCATCGCAGGGTTCACCGATTTTACCCGATTTTAATGCGGCAAATTTATTAATATAAATATTATATTTTCTATCTAAATAAATTTTAGCATTACTATACAACAATTCTGCAGCTTTATTGGCTTTTTTAGTACTATATCCTAATCTATAAGTTTTTTGATTACAATTAGTTTTTTGCATTAAAAATCCTTTTCCTAGATACTTTTCTATACCTTCTAAAAAAGGTTTTGTACCTACTATTAATAATGATTCTTCAAGCTTTGGGTTTTTACTACTATGAGGATAAACTCCTAATGTGCCATTTCCATCTACATAACCTCGAATAAAATCATAAATTAGTTTCTTTTCTGAAAATATAGATTCATCAGGAAATGTTAATATTAAAGATTTATTAGGAATACAACCTTTAGAATTTAATCCTTCCCATAATTGTTTATCTCTAATAACAGTGCTAACCATATATAAAGTTTCTCCTGTTTTATTAGTATGCTCTTTTGATCCAAACTAATGTGTTTCGGAAATATTTAATCCTTTTTTATAGTTTAAAGCTTTATTATATTTTTTTAAATGGTCTATATCTTTTAAAGAAATATTTAATCCTACCGAATATTCAGTAGCTCCAATATAACCATCAGCATACATAAAACCTAACCAATAAGCTTTTTCTTCAGTATTAATAACATCAAAAAAATCTCTATTAAATTCAGTTTTATTTCTATTAGCAATTATAGGAATATTTTTTTCTTTTAAATATTTAGTTAAGGTTTTTTTATTAATACCGTATTTAGATGATATTTTTTTGATACTTTTATCATATTCTGCCGTATTAATATATTCTTTAACAGCCATATTAATTATTTGTTTCTTATATTCACTTTTAGATATACCTGAATTTGCTATTAATAGAACTTCTTTATTAATATTAAATTTATTAGACACTTCTTCTAAGGAATTATTCTTTAATTCTTTTAATGCTTGTTCTAAAAAACTTTCTTGATTTTCAACTTTTTTAATACTTATTCCATTACTTTTTAAGAACTTACTTATACATGGAATACTAATTTCAAATTTAGTACTTAAAGTTTTAAGACTTGTTTCAGATGTTGTATAAATTTCTAAAATTTTTTTTAATCGAATGTTACGTTCTTCTTTTGTCATACCAGTTATTTTTAGTATTTAAAATTTACTTGTAATATAATAATTATCTAATAAATTATCTGGTTGTTTTACCGCCAAACATCATGATTCCTCTAGGAATACCTTGTATTTCTACAAGTTCTTGTCCTTGTACAATAGCTGTAGTTAAATCTGGCCATGAACCCGCTTCATCATATATTAATAAATCAACACGATCGCCACGAATATTGCCAGGGTCTTTTCCATTGATTCCTTGCACTGAAGATTGAAATCCACTAGCTACCTTTTGCCCATTAATATTTTCCCATCTACCAGATTTTTTACTTAATGCAGAATCTTCTAATTGTCGTAACCTAAACATTCCTCCATCAGTTTTACTATCTAAAAATGTAAGAGCATGTGCAAATTTACGATATGTTCTTTTTAATTTATTTTCATCAAAACAAGTTATCATCGTAATACTTTGACGTACTGTTATGAACATATTAGTAGCAATAGATGCATTAATTTCTGAGAAACCTATGGAACGAGCTTTCATTAGAGCAGCATGTAAATGCAATCTTTTAGCCATTTCATAGTAATGAAAGAAAATATACTGAGATACAAAAAAGATAGGAAAATCGTCTTTAGTACCAGAACCTGATTTTTGATTAGCTTCAACAGTAGGTAGTGTGTAAAAATTTAAAAAGAAATAGTTATCACCTGTAATTGTATATCCATTTACAGTATAACCATTTCTACATCTATCATATTGTTCATGCCAATAATCATTATAAGGCTTAGATTTAAATCTATAAGAACAATAATGTCCTGTTCTTTTATAAGTGTCTCTAGCTTCAGTAAACCAACTTGGATCAAAATCCAATCCTTGAGTATCAGTAATAGGTCTATAACCTGTTAGTTCATAAGATAGATTAGCATCGAAAAATTCTATATTAGCATCTTTAGGAACATCCCATTTAATATCATCAGTAATAACTTCTTGCTATTTAATTTCAGGAATAACTTGATTATCAGCTTTTTCCTAAACTTCATTTACTAAAGTTTGAATTTCTTCTGGGACTTTTATTTTTTTAGGTCGTCCTCTTTTCTTTTTAATTTCTTCCATAATTAATCAGGTTCATATCCTTCAACAGCTCCACCTCTAATAGAAGATTTCTCAGCAAGTTCTTTCTTGACTCTACTCTCTAAGTCTATAAGTTCATCATGAACTTTTCCCAAAGAACTTAATTCAGCCATAATATCTTTTACCTTATAAACAGGTTTACCAGTTTGTTCATCTCTTTCTAGAGGATCTACAGCATTAAAGTATTCAATAAATTTATTTACTGTTTCTTGTGCAGCATGTAACATTTTAATAGATAAGCTTGATTCTTGAAGATTTCTAAACTTTCTACAAGCTGCTCTAAATTCAGGATTATTAAATTCTTCCTCTGTAATATTAGCATCTTTTAATGCTTCTCTATGTCGTTCTTGCTCATCGTATTCACTATATACTGACTTCCAACAAATTGCAAGCCATATATAAGTAAATTCTCGAAAAGCTCTTAGACCCTCTAGCCCACTCGGATCCTCTTTACATTTATTCCGAGCAGGCTAAAGCAAATCTGAAAATTCTTTTACTAAAAGAATTTCAGGAGTATTTAATTCAACTCTATTAAGTTGATTATTATAAACAAAAATATCCTATAACATTAATTCATTATCAATTTTTTAATATAAATCTGATATAAATTCATCTCTTGCACTTCTTGCTAGATTAGATAAATAAGACAATCCTTTTACCCATCTTGTAGGTGTTGGCACAGTTCCACCAATAACTCCTGGATTATTTCCACCTAATTTAGGATTAGACAGAAAATAATGATATGCTCCTTTTATTAAATTTCCTGGTGTAGGAGATTGATTAAAATAATTTTCAGACATATTTGCATGTCTTTTATTTTCATTAATCTAGTCTTGATATCTTTTTGTTTTAGTAATATCAAGAGAAGATAAACCTTCTTGTGCCTTAATTACTTTTTTTTTACAACTGGTTTAGCATTGCCATCTCCATCTAAGTAAAGATCTCTTCCTTTAGAATCTTTGCCTACAGGTTTACGTCCTGCAAGTTGATCAGAATCATATTTATTTCCAAATTTCTTTTTATTTCTATTCCATGCATCTTTAAATTGCTGAATAGAATCACCTTTCTCAATAGGTCCACCATTCTATTCCATTTGCATACATTTCTTACATACTTTCTTAATGGAACCACCATCCTTATAATAATAAGCTTGAGTTCCATCAGGACACTTTCCATTAAGTTTATTAATGTAATTAAGTTTGGCTCCAAATCTAGCAGCTTGTACTTGCTGTTGTTGCATAGCTTGTACAAACTGAGCATAAGCCTGTTTTAATCCATCTTGTCCCATTTGCTGAATTACTTGCTGTAATTCTTCTTCAGATTTAGCTCCTGTTTGCTGAGCTAAGAACTGTAAAAATGCTTGTTGCATCTATTGTTCGTCCATAGTTCCTCCTTGTTGATATTTTTGAATTTGACCACCTCGTCTATAAGAGCCTGTATAAGTTCCTTTTGCAGAATCATAAGTATATTTAGGCTACATCTTCTAAACAACTCCTTTGTCATCTAAATTATAATAATCATCTCCGTTTTTATAAACGAAGCTTTTTTTACCGTTGATCTCCGCATAACGTATGTTATCCTTATTGAATGTCCAATTGTTTCCTTTACTATAACCTTGCATGAGATTTGAGAAGTTATCATATTGTTTTCCTTCTTCATTTCTTTCAGGAGTACTTTCCCAAGTAGCTTGCGTAGACCCCATAGTAGATAGAATCTTATTTCTATCCATTTTTCCAAATCGACCTTTTGTTCCAAATGCAGCGTTAAAGTTTTCTTGGTTATCAAGAGTTTTTCCAGATTGTTGCTAGTATCTTTGGAAAGCTTGGTAAATTTTTGAGGTTTTATTTTTTTCATTACTCATGAAAGCATTATAGCCTTCCCAGTTTGTAATTCCGTTATTCTTTAAATCATCAGAAGTAACTTCATAATCTGGATTATAAGTATACTTATTTGTTTCTTTATTAAATGTACCATATGTAGGTTTTTGAACATTTAATTGAGGCATTTCTCCAGATTTAATTTGAGCATTATCTTCAGATTTTAAACGAGCTAAATAATCATCATATATAGCTTGACTTTGTTTTCCCCAATGTCCATCAACAGTTATACCGTAACCCGCATCTCTTAATTTCATTTGAGCAGCTTCAGCTCTAGTTACTTTATGACCTGCTTTATTACTTAATGCTGTTAATTCTGCATCTGTTATATTAAATTGATTAGAAATTTCATTATCGAGTACACCTTTGCCTTTACTACCACCCCATGCAGTTGTTTTGAAGTTATTTACATTTGCGGCAAAAGCTCCTGTTGCATTAGCCTTTGCAGTATATGTAGCATTATGAGTCGCAGGGGTGTTACCAGAACTTCCACTAACACCTCTACCAGAACTTCCACTAACACCTCTACCAGAACTTCCACTAACACCTCTACCAGAACTTCCACTAACACCTCTACCAGAACTTCCACTAACACCTCTACCAGAACTTCCACTAACACCTCTACCAGAACCGTTACTTCTACCAGAACTTCCACTAACACCTCTACCAGAACTTCCACTAACACCGTTACCGTTACCGTTACCTCTACTAGAATCAGAACCTGAACCTGCATTTACATCTCCTGTAGCTTTAGTATCGGTAGTTCTTTTGTCTCTATCCCATCCTATAAAAGTATGACTTGATGTATTCCAACTTCCCTTGCCGTATGTTTTATTAAAAACACGACCATTTGTAAACCATGAAGTTCCATTACCATCAACTAGCTAAGTACCACTATTAGATATGCTAACACCTTCTGTTCCATGTTTTTTCAAATAAGGAATAAATCGTCTATCTACCTCACGTCCAGTTCCACTTGCATCTCTGTAATAATAACGACCTCCATGTTTCCAAATATTGTTTCCTGAAGATGTAGAAGTTTTTTTAGTTGGGCTAGATGCCTTTGATTGCTGAAGTGCTTGTGCGTAACTAGCACTAGCTTCCGAATCAAGGTAACTTTGGAATTTTCTAGTATCTCTTGACAAATTAGGTCTTGTATATATATTTAATAATTCTCTCATACTAATTGAATATCCTTTGTATTAAACACAGCTTCTTGTAAAGTTCCATCAGCTGTAAACCATCTACATCTAATACCTATTAATATAGGTCTTTTATCAGAAACTCTTTTTGAATCGTGTTTAAATAAAGAAGTTTCTTTTCTAACAACTACCATCCTAGGTTTGTTTGGAATATCCTATTTTAATTCTACAACCTAACCTGGATTAAAAAATTGTGTTTCTTCCATAATTATTTAATATTGTTAAATCGTTCTTCTAAGCCTTCGTTTACAACGGCAATAATTTGTGATTCACCAAGACTAACAAAACCTTGTTTGAAGAATGGAATAGGCACAACAGTATCCTTACGATAATAAACTACATCACCTTCTTTTAGATACTTTACTTCTGGTCCAACTTCAATAACACAACCTGTACGAATAAATTGTTCTTGTTCTTCATACTTTCCAGATTGTTCATTAAATTGAGCATGTGGTGTATAACCTCCTGCATCTATGATAAGACCGTTTTCTACTTGCATCTTTTGGAAAGGATTTTGTTTAAAAGGTTGAATAAGTACTCTATTAAACATAGGTTTGATTTCAGCCTTATTAATATCGTATTCAATTTTATCCTGACTCTCCTGAAACTCTTTATTATTCTGTTCAAGAGATTCATTATATTTCTCTACTTCAGAGTTAAATTTATTAGTCTTTTCCTGTTGAACTAATGAATCAATTGACTGTTCATTTAAGTTAAACATTTTGCCTTCCAATCCTGCTGCTTCTTGTGCAACACGTTCTTTTTCCGTTGAATAAATTCTTAAATTTTCCATAAAACATTAATTACCATTTACCAGCAACACATTTCGCATTAGGAAGACGAGTCTTTGCTTTTACTCTACAAGCACATCCTCGTATATATCCTTCTTTCTAATGGTCACTTACATCACCAGTATTTACATTTAACCATAGTTTATTATTACATAATCCTCCTAATTTTTCAGAGTAAAGAGGACATGCATAACAAATTTTTAATCTACTTTCACTAAGCTCCTAATTGATATCAAAAGCTTCTTTAATATGTCCGTTTGCAATATCAAATATATTCATCTTAATATTCTATTCTTTTACGTTTATTTCTTTGTTGTTCTAAAATGAGTTCTTTTTTATAATGATATAACATTTTTTCTACATCATGTTTTAGATATTCACAATGATAGAGTGTGTTATTTCCTTCATGATCGTAATGATTCAAAATCAAATCTTTAATAACAAAGTCAGGATTAATTTTTTGAAGCATCCACGCATAAGTAGATAGCTGTAATTGGTAATGATTATAATTACAATCGTCTAAATTGTTTAAAGGGTATTTCATTTTGGCTGAAGATTTAGTTTGTGTATTATATCCACTCTTTAAATCAATTTTTCCATTAGTCTTGTGGTCAATGATGTAAATATCATTACCAGATTTAACAATGCAATCAATCTGTCCTGCTAGTTTTAATATACCATCATCAGATTCTCTATAAATCAAATATTCTGGATATACCCCATGTTCCAAATCCAAGTCAGAATAATCTTTCTTGCATTCAAATTTACCTCCTATTCCAAACTTTTTAAGAGTTACGCTCTTACCACCAGCATAAAAAGAATTTTCTAAGTCTGCGTGTATTTTTGTACCTCTTTCACAAGCTTCTCTATTCTTCTTATCCCATTCATCTAAGATGTCTTGTTGAGCTTTATTAAAATCATTTTCAGAAATTTCATATATATTAAGAAGTTCTTTATTAAATTTCTTAGAAGCTAAAAGAGATTTCTTCTCAAGATTCCAAGCATCTTTAGATAAGAGTTTTTCAAGAGCTTTATATTTAGACCAAAAATCTTTATCAAATTCTTGTTCATATCTACCTATTAAAGTTGTAACTGATATGTATTGTTTAGATTCATCATTTACATCAAAGTATTTATGAAATTCGTCATTAAAGCACACGTTACCATTTTGTTTATCAATTTTCATATGTTATATCATTTATTCATTACTCATTTCCTTTAACCTTATTTATAAGATCGTATTTATATATCTGATATTTGTAATTATAATCTATACCTAGCAATGCAGCAACAAACGTACATGTTTCTCCAAATGCTACTAAAACTGAACTATCAATAACTCCCAACGGAGGCACGATAAAACCTGCAATTAATAGTCCGCTACCTACAATTGTTAGTATAACTGCTACTACTAATCGCAAATCTAATTTTTGTTTGTAAGTCATTAATTAAATACTGTTAAATTTTAATCTGTAAATTATGGTAATATCTAAGCAAAGTTTAGCTTAGTTTCTTTTGTTTCTTATTCTAATTACTTTTCTTTATAATTACAAATATAATCTTTAAATTTGTATATTCAAATATAATTGAAATAATGTATTATATATAAATAATATGAGTTATAACAAGAATCAATTAAATCAATTTTATTAGTTCTGTGATAATATTTCTAAGTAGGGTTTACAATTAGAAGCAAATCATTCTAATGAAGATATTGCTTTTAATAAAAAAGGAAATAAAATTCACATAAAAGAATCAAACAAAGGTAAGTTTACTGATTACTGTGGAGGAAAAGTAACTTCAGAATGCATTTAGAAAGGAAAGAATAGTTCAGATCCTAAGATAAGAAAAAGAGCAACATTTTCCGCTAATACTAGAACTTGGAATCATTAATTATGCCCGCTGTAAAAAACTTATAGTATTTATTAAAACTGTTAAGAACTAATTCTGAGCTTCCTAAAGAGGTTAAGTCTATAGCAAGTATTGTTAGAGGAGTATCTACTCCTAAAACTAAGGGAGTAGGATATTTTATCCCACATACTTCTCACTTGTCAGTAAGAGAACAATTAGGATTATCTAAGGGAGCCTACGGAAGCTTAAACAAGTATTAGAAGTAGGCTCTTGAAGATTATGCCTACTATTAGATGTCAGGGAAACATAGAAGCAAATTTATATGGAGCCCAAAACAGGATAAGTATAGATATGGAAGAGTAATGTAGACATTAAAAGGAGAAATTCCTGGGTATAATCATATTGTTTCAATGCCAGAAGCTACTATACGTGAGGGATTTGTAAGAACTCCAAATGGAGTCCTTTCCTTTTTTCCAAATATAAATTAGTCTAGAGTTGGCTTCACTCCAAAGGGATACAATTTTGGAGAGTTACGTGCTACTCCAACAGGAGACGGTTTCCAAAAAAGTATTGTTCTCACCAGTCCTAGAGTTGACTTTATAGATTCTATGGCAGAAGCAACTTCAGAGTAGATAGCTAAACTTCCAAATAGAATACCAAAGGAAGATATGAAAAGATTCTGGGGAATTATGGAATAGACTACTAAACCAGGAACATATTTATCTGGAGATGCTGGAAAAATGCCCTTAGGAGGTTTCATGATTAAAGCAAAGACTCCTTCTGAAGCTTCTAAAATATTGTAGGCAGATGCTGCAGATCTAGCTTCACTGAGCACAAGAACTGGACTTAGTCCTGATTCTTATAAGGCAATTATTAAACAAGGACTAAGACCTGAACATAGACTCCGATTTAGTAGAAATGGTTTTACTAAATTAAATTCTTCTGCAGTAGATAATAAAGCTTTATATGATCAATGGCTCGCTGCAAGTACTCCAGAACAAAAGGTATAGTTTGTGAAAAATTGGAATGATCAAATATATCCTGGAACTGCCTCTATAAATGATAAAGGAGTGGTAGAATTCTTGCAACCATTTGCTTTCTATATGAGGAAGGGTGGGCCATTATTTAATATTAAAAAGTAATGGCTAATTTTTTTACAACATACGAAGCAACTGATGCCCCAACTATTGTTTCTCCAGAAACTAAATAGGTTGAATTAGAATATAAATCTTATCAAGAGCCAACTGATGATTCTGAAGAATCTGATGATTCTGATGATTTAGATTGGTCTTTCTTAGAAAGTAAAGTATAGACTGATAAACCTATACAACAATAGCAAACTACTGAAGATAATTCAATTCAAAATCTTATTAGTAATGCTAGATAGTTTGTTGGTACAAAATATACTTGGGGAGGTAGTAGTCCTTCAACAGGGTTTGACTGTAGCGGTTTAATAAGCTATCTATTTAGATAGCAAGGTATTGATTTACCTAGAACCGCTGCAGCTCAAGGTAAAGTAGGACAACAAGTAGATATATCTCAAACTAAACCTGGTGATATAATTTGGTTTGGTAGTAATAGAAGTCCAAGTGGATAGCATATTGGATTAGTAAGTAAAATAGAAAATGGATAGATATATATTATAGATGCTGCTGGTAAAGCTAAAGGTGTAATAGAACGACCTTTACCTAATTTGCAAATCAAATCTGTTAGAAGATTATTTGGAGCAGTTCCTTCTTCTAATTTTGGAAATAGTGTTATTAATTTCTTTACAAGTAAAGGTTTAACACAAAATCAAGCAAGAGGTATTCTTGGAAATTTAATGCAAGAAAGTAGAGGCAATACAAGTATCACTAATAAAAGAAGTGGAGCATTTGGTATAGCACAATGGTTAGGTCCTCGTAAATAGAAATTAAAAGCTAAGTATGGTAATAATCCTACATTACAATAGCAGTTAGAATTTATTTGGGAAGAACTTAATACTACAGAAGGTAAAGCTATGAGAGAACTTACACAAACTAGAACAGTAGCAGATGCTACTAGAGCTTTTGCTAATCATTTTGAAAGAGCAGGTAAAAGTGAGATGAACATGAGTCAAAGAATTAATTTTGCATATAACGGTTAATATAAATGGTATTTTAAAGTAGTTAGTTAAAGCAAGTTCTAAAATGGATAATCTTCAATTAGTAAAAAGAAGATTAGCTAATGGAGGAAATATAATACCAACTACTTTAAGATACGTTTGGAATATATGAAAGAATTTATAACAAGTATATTATCTGCAGGAGTAGATACTATTAGTAGTAAAAGAGTTTGTGGAATTTTAGGATTTCTAGTTATTGTTTTTATAATAATATATTGCACTATTAATGTAATACAAGCTCCTGCTATGATTGATAGTTTTGTATATGCTACTTGTATGCTCTTAGGAATTGATTCTGTTACTTCTATTTGGAAAAAGTAATCTTAACAGATTTTAACAAAAATCAGTTTGGAGCAAACTAAAAATGAGTGTATATTTGCTATGTAATCAAAACAAAATAGACAATGAACGAATTAGAGCAACTTATTGAATTAATGGGAAATCTTATTCCCGAAGGAACTAATGAAGAAATAGATACTGAAGCTTATAAGGTATCTATTGTAAAGAATGGAGATAATATTGAAATTCAAATTGTAGAGAAAGAGCAGGAGTTTGATGATTCTGAAATTAAACAAACTGTAGAAGAATTTAAAAATGCTATTAAGGAATTGGATGATGATTTCTTTGTAGAAGTAACAGAAGCTTTCAGTGAGAAAATTAATAATAAGAAATTTAATGACCTTCTTGATTTAGAAAGTTATACTGAAGAACAAGCTTGTGAAGTTTCTGAAATGATTGAGATTGCTACAACGATTATTCAATCTCATATTCAAAGTAAAATTCAAAGTCTTTTTGAATTATACGATAAGGTTAGCTACTCCTTTTAAAAAGTAGCTTTATTGGGGCGTAGCGTAATTGGTTAGCGCATGGGTCTCTAAAACCTAGGGACTGGGTTCGAATCCCAGCACCCCGACACTATGGAAAATGAATTAATGAAAGACAATTTAATTAAACTATTAAGTAATGGACAATTTCCAAACAATAAAAATAGAGTTTGGACTATGTGTCAAGTTGCATTGAAACTGTGTTTACAATGTGTAGAAGAAGCTGAGAAATCAGATTTAACTAATGAACAATTTTATCTAGCATGGGAAGATGCGCTCAATAAAATCTCATGTAAAGACCACACAACACAAGATACTGAAATTATTAATGATTTTAAACAATTTAATGCTGACTCTGGGATTTGATCCCAGGGCCAGCATTTTTTGTTATAGTATATAATTTGCTTTTCTATTTTCTTTTAAAGCTTTATTTTCTTCTTTTAATTGTTCAATTTCTTTTTTAAGTAATTCTATATCATCACTATTCTTTTGAATTTTTTCATCTTGTTCTTTAAATTTCCAGATGAATAATTGGTCTAATTCTCTTAATTGAAATCTTTTACTAAGTTCAGAAGCTCCTTGTAAAAATCCTTTCTTTTCTAAAGAATGATTACATTTACTAATTGTTGTTTCAGGCATTTTAATTAAAGATGATAATTCTTTATTAGTATATTCTATTACTCCTTCTTTTTCATTTTTAAACATATATTGTTGAGATGCAACTATATACGATTTCTCTGTAAATGTTAATTCTGGTTTATCTAAAAATTCATAACTAAAAGGTTCAAACTGTTTTTTATCATTAAAGGTATATATTAACTTACGCCCCTCCCTTCTCGTTTGTAAATAGTTTTCTTTTACAAGATTGTCTATACATTTTTTAATTGTTTTAGCTGCAGCTCCTGTATCTTTAGTAATTGTAGCATAACTGGGAAATGCTTCTAATGTAGATTTATTCATATATCTTCTAATAGCTATATAAATTAATTTATCTTTTGGATCTAAATCTGGCTGAATCTCATCATTGGAAGGATGAGGATAAATTACAAATTGATTATTGTTTTCCATATTTCATTATTTTAATTATGGTATAAATATAGTATAAATATTTTAATTACCAAAATAATACCATGTTAATTTTTGTTAATGCACCAGTTACCAAGATGATGCATCAGATGCCAAGATGATGCACCAGTTACCAAGGTCGATGCATGAGCTACCAACTAACTATACTTACTATACTTACATAACTATACTTAATCCGAAATTTCTTTTTAAAATTTACCCCCCTGGGTACCGATTTGAAAATTTATGAGAGTTAGATGAGAGAGAGGACACCACTGCGTTCAGCCCCCCTGGGCTGCGCAGTGGAAAACCAAGCCAAAATGTGTACCACTATAAATATTTAGAATATAAGTAAAATATATTCGAATCGAGGGTAGTTTCCTCGTCCTCCACATCAGCGTGAGCGGTGTGGGGTAGCGTTCCGCAGCCAGTTGAACGATAAAACACTGGCTGACTTTCGCATCGTTTCAAAGAAATGGTGCTACCTCGTGTCGCAAGGTTAGGCACATCTTCCGCAGCAATGTCGCTGCCAACTAAAACAAAAAGCTATGGGCAAACTCACAGGCTTCACACAACTCAAAGGACAGGACAAGGACAACGCAAGCAAGGGACACAACATCTCGTTGGGGGTAAACCCCTTCAGCGATGGTGCAACCTTCGAGGTAAAAGGGTTTGGTTTCACCGTCCCTGAAGAGGATGGCAAACCGAAGGAGGGTGCGAGGACGTTACCGGTGCTTGAAACTTCACTCGGAAACCTCTACCTTTCTCTTCTCACGAGGAGGAAGGTGACCTCTGACGGGAAAATCCTCACCCCTAACGGCACACTCAATGTTGCCGTCAAGGAGATAATCGCTGCCAACGCGGGCAAAACGGATGGCGAAATCCTAAGTGCCATCTGCGAGGACCCGCGCGTCAAAGGCAAAAAGATTAAGGTGCAACGCACCGAGTTCCTTGCCAAGTCAAGATTAGGGGTTGAATACCCGACCGATTTGGTCGAGTTCTTCATCGACTAAATCACCCACGCTTTGCACGTTGAGCGTTCAATCAACGTGCATTTTCAATTTTTAAGCCCTCGCTAACACGGTTAAAGCAACAACTATGAAAGCAAACCTCACCAAGTTGATTAACGACTGCATTTCGCTCGGTCTTGAGATGGCCGACAAGCGTACATCTACCGAGCAGGCTGTTCGCCAGGCTAAGTCTATTGCAATCCATTGTCTTCCAGACGATTGCGATGCAGACTTAGACCTTGTCGAGGAACACGTTCAGAACCTCAGAGCATTCGCTGGTTCAGAACTTAACTCTCTTCGTCAAAAACTTATCAACGCTAATGTCTCACACGAATGTCTCGTGAAGTACCACAAAGGCGCTTTTAAGGTGAATGAGTTTGGCGAGATTGAGCGATAATGTTCAACTTTCCCACTGACCCTTCGGGGTTGGTGGGGATTTTCTTGCAAAATATCACTTAATAAATATTTGCCAAAGGCAAT
>CAVAQB010000097.1:0-19674 GCA_963590725.1 Anaeroplasmataceae bacterium
AATGACAGTAGTGACATATATGACATATGTTTTAGATATATAAGAATATCTTTATGCTTATTAAGCATATTTATCATCAAATAATGTCGATGAAGATGTCGCTATTGTACCTAGGATTAGCGACGATTGCATAATATAATATGTTTTAAATTTGGTCAACGCGGCGCATGTCGCATAAATTTCATCAAAAATTGCCATTTTTTGACCATTTTTGGCAAAAATAAAGGACTTATTGTACAACAAGCCCATTTTTGTTTAATATTTTAGCATTTTTATGCGACGTGAGACGTCGGAAAAAAGTTTAAATTTTTGTTAAAAAGTTGTTTTTTTATATTTTTATTGACATGTGAAATATTTATTTTTCTAAATCAAAATCTTTCAAAAAATCATCTAGTTCTTTAGTGTCACTTTCTTTTTTTACAAATTTATAATTAGTATATTCTAGCTTATTCTTTTTGTTGATGATTTTAATAAATTCATAAAAATATCCCAACTGTTTAGTTATTGAATCTATTGCTTCCTTTTTTATTGTAGTTTGCTTTAATTGTTCAATAATTTTTTTTGAATAATTTGCATAATATGCCGGATCTTCAATAAGAAAAATATCATAATATCCAATTGAAATTTTAGATAGAATTTTTAAATTAAGATATTCAAAATTTTTTAATATATTTTCTATTGATTTTTCACTTTTATTTAATGAATTACGTAAAAACAATTTAAATTCATTTATCGTTTCATTTTTTACATAGTCTCTTAGTTCTTTAGGTTCAGCAGAAGGTTGCCTTTTAATAACAAATTCACATTCATCCAAATCAACATTATACTCTTTTAATAAAAGTTGAATGATCCACATTGCATGTAAAGCAGTATGATTAGCATTAATAAAGATGTCTTTATATGGAACAAAATTTGATTTTTTTGTTTCTCCGAACACGCATTGCTTAGACCAATCACAAACAATACTTAATAATTCATTTTTTGATTTAGGATTTTTAGAATCTAATTCCTCAACAATTCGAGGAATTAAATTTTTCCAAGAACTATCATACATAGTTACTCCATTTATTGTAATACAATATGGAATAGTACATTCATAATCATATAATTTTTCTTTTAAATTAACAATATAATATCTACACCCATCAACGTGAACCACATTGTATTTTTTAAACATTCCATCTCTTGTCATATACTAATCACCTATAATATATCCGAATCATTTAACTCTTCTATTCCAAAATCACAGAAATCATCTACTTGAGTATTATTGGATAGCATATTTTCTAATTTAGGTATTGCAATATTTAATAAATCTTTCAATTTTTTTGCTTCATTAAGATTTAGAGAAATACCTTTTTTAGAAATACCCTCAGTCCATTTTCTAATATCTATATACAATTTTCTATCATCCCATTTTACAATATTTACCTCTTTAGTAGTATTTTTATTGCTATTCAAGCAGCCAATATTCAATAAAATTTTCTTATAACTATCAGACATTAAAATCAACCTCTTCATCAAAATCAATGTCTTCATCATTTTTTGAGGTATTATAGAAATCACTGACAAGCGAGTTAATACTAGATAAAAAATCATCATAACTTGAATTAGTACTTACAAAAATTTTATCGTACAAAATATCAACTCCGCCTAGCATATACTCTTCAAAAGTATTAATATTGTCTTCATTCTCTTTGTATCTAAATGCATTATTAATTTTATCAATTGATTGTAATTTCAAATTTGAATCTGTTAACATCACAAGTTTATAAATAAAAATAAGTTTTGAATAATGATTTGTAAATTGATTTTGCATAATTCTTAAGGTTTTATCACCTTTTTCACGTTTGGATTTTTTTCCATAATGGCAACCAATAACTGCTGCTGTCATATATAATTCAACCGCTGAAGAGAAAATCTTAGCACCAGATTGATTATCTATTTCACTAATAAGTTTTCTTGCTTTTTCTTCATGACTACCTACGAATAAATAGTCATCCATAAACAACCCTTTTGATCTTTCTTTAGTCATTTTGAGCCTCCTCGATTTGTGTATTATAATCATTAGTTTTTACAAATCTATATTCTTTACCTATAGTATCTTCAAGATATTTTTTAACATACAATCCATCTGTATCTTTGATAAAAAATATAACTTGTTCAGCTATTTGAGGCATTAAATGGCAAAAATTTTCGATTCTTTGAATATCAAATGATGATGAAGGAGCATCCATTACTAATGGGTATGGCTCAGTATTATCAATGTTCGCCAACTCATCGTCTCCATTCAATACTTTTTCTCGAGCTAGTTTAATAATTCCTCCAATAAATGAAAAAGCCATAATTGCATCTTGTGATGTAGATGTTTCATGCTCGGTTAAATCATTTATTCCTTCTGCATTTCTAGAAATATTATAATTCTCATCTAAATTAATTGATATCCCAATTTTAAAAATCTCTTTATATATAGAATTAATAGCATCTTGAAGTTGTAATCTTTTTTCAGTTTCTTTTCTATTACAGTAAGCGTCAATTTGATTTATTAATGTATCAACATGCCATTTACATTCAACAATCTTTTTATTTCTACTATCAGTTACACTATAATTAGAACGCTCTTTATTTATGCTTTCAAGATTGTTTATTGCTGTTTCTAATAAAATTTTATCTTTACCTTTTTGCTCAATATAAAAGTTAATTTTATTTGTACAATTTAATTCCTCAGTCTTTAGCCTTGAAACATCATCAAAATTTCGAATTTGTTCATTAAGTTCATTTAGTTTTTTTACGGAATCATTATATTCTGACACAAGATCATTCAATCTTTTTCTTTTATCGATTAGATCATCATAGGCTTTATCCCCAATTTCTTGTGTACTTTCAGCCTTTGATTTAAATTCATTTATTTCGTGCCCTAAATTGTTAGGAGGTAAGTATTTCATCAATTCAACTAACTTATTATACTCTTCAGTTCCTTCAATTAAATCATTACCGCATAAACATTTCTTATTTTCTAAAAGATATTCTATAGCTGACGCTTCAAGTCCAGGGATACCTTTATCAATATCGCCTTCATTTTCAATCAAATTTAAAGAATTTAAAATTAAAGATTTCCCAAATAAAGCGTAAGCATCCGAACTAAATTTTTCGAACAATCTTTTCTTTAAAGATAAAATTTCTTGATGTATTTTCCCACATTTTACTTCAAGTTCGCGAGCTTCTTTTTGCTTATTTGCAATATCACCAGACTGCAAAATTAAATTATTTAATTCTTCTTTCCTTTGAGATATTTTTATAATTTCAGATTCTAGTTGTTCAATCTCTTGCTCATATTTTGCTTTATCAAATTCAGCAGTTTTCTCTTTTCTAGCCAATTCTGCAAGTTTACCATCTGTTTGATTACTTGCAATTTCATCGTTATATTGAGATGAAACTGTTTTCAAATCATCTCTTGTTTGATATAGCCATGTAAAGCCCAACATTCCTCTAATAGCTTTAACAAACTCATTATTTTTTGTGCTCTTCGAAGTGTTTATTTCTCGCCCAATTTTTTCTATACTTTCACCTTTAAAAAAGAAATATGAAAACAATTCCTCTGGTACAATATCGTTGATTTCTTTTTTTGCATCTAAGCCTCTTAATTCTTTACTTATACCATTAGCATCTTTATATACAATTCTTAAAATACTATCTTCAGTTTTAATACCATTTCCAGATTTAGTAAACTTTTGAGTTCGAGTAATAGTGTATTCTTTACCCATGTGTTCAAGTAGAATTTCGCCTAATATGTTGGTTGACTCACCTGAAATCATTTTTTCTTTAATTTCTGTATTTAAAATACTTTTAATTTTATATGTGCCATATAAAATCCAAGAAAAACTTTCAATAATGGTTGTTTTACCAGTACCATTTTCAGCAATAACTAATGTAGCTTTTTTTGATGAATCTGTGGAAAATTCAATTGATTGTTCACCTGTAAATTGTCTAAAGTTATTTAATCTTAATTTTTTTATAATCATTTTACCTTCTCCTCAACAATCCTTTTTATTTTTTGAACAACTTGTGCTGAAGTCAAAGACTTTTGCTTAAAATTATCTTTTTCTAATTTAAATACTTCAATTTTAATTTCATTATGAACTTTCTTTATTTCTTCAGTAACTATTTTCTCATCCATTTTTATCCCTCCTATTCATAATCATCATTATTCCATTCAATAATATCAAAATCATTGTCGATAACAAAATCATTCAAATGATATTTATCATTTATTTCATCAATTAATTCCATTGATTCAATTGCATTTAAAGATAGTCTAGAAAATTCTTCAATCCTTTTAATTTCGTTTCTTGCTAAAGATGCAAAATCCAATGCCAAGTTTTCATCATATTCATTCATTTGATTTAAGTTTACAGGTAATGTTACAAAATCATAAATAACAGCATAATCTTTCCCTGGAGCTTTACGTAAAACTCTTCCTCTTCGTTGAATGTATTCTCTTGGATTTGTGCTACTAGCTAATATAAATGCCGTTTTTATTCCCGGAATATTAACACCTTCGTCCAAGCATTTAATCGCTACCAAAGCTTGTAAATCGCCATTTATAAATCTTTCTTTAATCTTTTGACGCTCAGAAATAGATTCAAGTGAAGTATACCTACCAACATTTAAATTAAGTTCAAATCCTAACATTTGAGAAACAATATCGATTTGTTTAATTTCATCACCATTATCTGTTTCAAGTTTGGATGTACCACAATAAACCAACATATTTTTTTCAGTTAAATGATTCATCATTTCAATTTTTAATTTTGAAACTTTGTCTTTAGCTCCAGCTATAAGTCTAGCTCTCTTTATTGCTAATTTTTCACCAACCTTAGTTAATTCAACACCGCCATTTTTAGATGGATAAGAATTTTTACGTATTAGTTCAGTTAATTCTTTGTATTTTTCCATTTCGTCTTCTGTAAGAGTACAAATAATTGGATGATAATAATATTTAGTTAATTTATCTTCACTAATTGCTTTCTCCATGCTATACTCAATACATTTAGGACCAAAATAGTTTAAAATTTGACCAGTCCCTTCTTCATCTCGATATCTTTCAATTGTAGCTGATAAAGCTAATCTATATTTAAAATTAGGATTCAATACATATTTAAAATTCTTACTTCCTAGATTATGCGCCTCATCTGCAACAATTAATGTTCTATTGTTTAATAATTTTAAAACATTTTGAACTTTTTCCAATTTAAAACTTGCATTAGTGCAGAAAAAGAAAAAAATTTTTATTATACCATCATTATAATTTTGAACAGCGTTTTTTAGTTTACTTATATAATCAAAATATTTCGAATTTGAATAACCTACAATTGGATTAGTTATATTGAAAATTTCAGCATCTTCAAGCCATTGTTCAACTAAATGTTGATAAGGACACAAAATAATTACTGCCATTCTATAGTTTGCTTTTTCTAGCAATTTGATAATTGCACCATATGCTGTGTAAGTTTTACCTGTTCCAGTTGCCATATCAAAAATACCTTGACATTTATTAGAGAACCATGACTTAATTGCCTCTTTTTGATAATCATATAAATTAACACTAGAAGGAATATACGGATTACTAATTTTTAAATAATTAGTTATTCTTTTTTTTACTTTTTCATGCTCATCTATATTTACATCATATGTATCTTTTTTGTATTTAAATAATTTAGCTTTAACAGCATTTGGAAATTGATAGACCTTCACTTTTTTAGTTAAATTCTTCCATAGCATGTCGAAATCATATTCAATGTCATTACAATCTTCATCCTGATTTTCTTCCCAGCTTTTGTAAACTCTAATTGATTCAAAATTTTTCAAATATGCATTTTCCGACTCGTTTAAAGAGCCTGTAAATGCTATTTTTCTTCCATCTTTATCACTGAAAATTCCAATTTTTTCATGGTACATTCCAATTTCATCATTTTCTTCCGTAATTGCAATTTTAATATCCATAGCACCTGAAGAAATTAAATTTGAAATCATATTTAATCTCTCTTTTTCAAATTCATCTGTAACATCGACAAAATCACGATTAAGAGCTTCTGTTATTATTTCTTCTCTGGTAGCATAACCTTTCTTTATTGCCTCAACATCTTTTTCAGACAAACGCGGTGATACAATATATTTAATTAATGGTTCTCCGCCATTATAATTAGTTGCAATTTTCGCCAAGCCTCTTGACGTGTAAATCAAAGATGATGAGGAAAAAAATCCTACTGCTCTTTTATAAGAACTAGACTGTTCCAAAGCTTTCTCAATAAAAGCTGTAGCAATATTATCATTTTCAGAAGATCTATATTTCTTTTTTATTTCAATTTCTAAAAAACTCATATACACTCTCCTACAATTTTTCTAGTGCATCGATCAATACATCAATTTCATTTTTATTATTAAAACCGCTAAAGCTTACTCTAACAGTCCCTAAATATCTCTTAGAGTCAATAAAATCATGAATAAACGGAGCACAATGATAGCCTGTCCTTACACATATATCATAATCTTCACTTAAAATAACACCAACATCATCTGCAGTATATCCTTGTACATTAAATGAAACTATGCCATGTGGTGTATAATCCTCTGGAAGATATAATATAATATTAGGTAATTTTTTTAGTTGTTTTATCAAATAATCAACTAATTCCTCTTCAATTATAGCAAAATTATTATTATTGAGAAAGTCTAATGAGGAAAATAAAGAATAAATTCCAACCGAATTCAGACTACCAGCCTCATACTGCCCTGGAGAATCAATAGGCATTTCTAAATTCAATGAATCAGAACCTGTTCCACCAACTTTATATTTTCTTAATTTACAATTATTAAAATTAATATAACCAGCAATTCCAAACATTGCATATAAAGATTTGTGCCCAGCAAATACCATAAAATCAACATTTTTTTTATTTACTTCATAAACGCCAAAGCCTTGTGCAGAATCCAAAACATTAATTGAAGAATATTCTTTTGAAATTTCAAAAATTTTTTGATATGGGAGCATAAAACCTGTAACATTGCTTATATGACTTATTATTACAGCTTTAGGCTTATTAATAATCATCAAAGTTTTTAATTTGTTATAATCAACCTCCCAAGTTTTTTTGTCAAAAGGAATCATAATTATATTAACATTACAATTATGTAAAGTTCTAGCTATTGCATTATGTTCAAATGGTGAAACAAAGACATTATCATTAGGTTCTAAATTTAAACCGTAAATAATATTATTTAAGGCCTCAGTAGCAGAGGAGGTAAAAATGACATGATTTTTATTAGTTTTTGCCATTTCAGCAATTTTTTCTCTTGTTTGATCAATCATTTTAAATGTTTCATTTGCAGCCTTATAACTACCACGGCCAGCATTAAATGAATATTTCTTCATTCCTTCATTTATAGCATCATAAACACATTGTGGCTTTGGGAAAGTTGTAGCAGCATTATCAAAATATATCATATTCAATATCCTCTACTTCAATAAATCATTTAGTAATTTTCTATAGATTAAAGCTTTTTCCTCATTTGAAATTGAATCACCATATTCTTCAACAGAATCTACAATATTTGTGTATAATGTATTAGCTAAACTTGATAATTTTATGTTTTCTAATTTGTATTTTACAAATGATTCCTTGGTAGTTGAATTATTCTCATCATAATTTTTCACTTTCTCAACAAAAGATTTTAAATTTGTAAAATAATCCATATATTTTTTTGAATTAAAATCATCAAGAGCACAATTAATGCAGCCAAACGATATTGTATTAATTGCCATCTCATCGTTAAAAGTTAATTTTTTCAAAGCATTATAAATTGATTTATGATTATTTTCAAAAACAATATTTTTAATTTTAGGATATTTATTCATCCATTCGTCTATTCCTGATTTCAATGATCCATCAACAATACCAAACATTTTCTTAGTTTCATAAATAATATTTGCATATAGTTCTGTAATTTTTAATGAGTATTCCTCTTTAACATCAAGCAATAAATCATATATTTCATTATAGTTCTTATTAAATAAATTAGGAAATTTCTCAAATAGCAGTTCATAATTATTATTGTCGAACATTAAATATAAATCTTTAAATTTCAATGCATTATCACTTAATTTTAAAGGATTATCAATTTTATTACTTTTAACAATAATTGGTGATAAATTTGAAACAAACAACTTAATGCTTTCATTTAAATTTTTAATATTTTCAGAAAAAGATGGATATACAGGACAATTAAATAAGTTTAAAAGCTTATATGCCATATTTAGTTTAGATGCATTCACACTTCTATAACAATAATAATAGTCATCTGGGCTAACACACGCTTTGTTTATATTATTTGCAGTTAAATCTATTTCGACTTTATTATTATAAATTATTATTGTTTCGACCTTATCTTCACTTATGATAGATAAATCAGAAACAGCTTTAGCAATATATAACGGAATAATACCATTTCTCATTCCATATGGTGATTCTGTCAAAAAAGAGACAATATTCTTAAATGAGATTTTGTCCCCGTTAGATTCACAAATCTTACTTTTAATTAAATCAATAATCCCTGATTTATTAGAATTCTCAAAACTATTATAAATAGTCATCTCTTGAGATGTTCGTGATATATTTTCATTTTTAATGTTTTTTTGCATTAAAAATAAATCAATAATATAATTTCTCGCTTTCAATGTAACACTTTGAACTTCATTTCTATTCACTTGTTCATTATTAAATGAAATTGTTTGATTATAATACGATTCAAAAGATTTTTTTACGACATTTATTAAATTACGTTCTTTAAAATCAGCCGCGTTTAAAGGTTGGGACTTAGAATAAATCTCTAGCAAATATGTATTAATTTCGCTTGTCATATCTTCAATTAATAATGGCAATGTTTTAGTTGCAGCATCAGACAATGTTTTTTTGTCATCTATTAATGTTTTAACGGCCATTAATTCTTTTATTTTCAAAATTACATCTTTACTAATATTTTCAGATAAATATCTGACAATAATATTTTTCTTGCTATTATTCAATAATTCTTTTACTTTTGTAATAGTTAATTTACAATCATTAATTAGGTTTATAATTAATCCATCTGAAAATTCCTTTTTTAAAGTTTCTTCTAAAAATATATCTAATGAGTTTAATTGATTCATTTTTGAAGCTTCTAAATATATAACTTTATAATATCTAATCATTTTATGCTTAAAATTATACTCGTTCGAAATTATATATTTATTATAATTAAATTCTGTTAATATTTTTCCCAGTTCGATATTATTAAATTTTAAATCAATTATGTTTGAAATAATCTTATTAATTTCTCTATCAGCTATTATTGAAAAATCTATAGAATCGTCATTAATATTTTTCTTTAAAATTTTATGTTGAATTAAGTTATTAATTAGAATCTCACATTCATTTTCATTCATTCCAAGACACAATGCGATATTTTTTATTGTACAATTAAATTTTAACGGATCATTAATTATTTTGATTACCGCAATTGCTTTGAAAATATTATGTTCATCGTTTTTTATAGAACTTTTTTTTAGTGCCTCAACTTTATAATAAAGCATTTTGAATTCATCGTTTTCTTTAATCAATGATTCGAAATAATCATATATAGAATCTACATTCAAAATATTATTTTCAGATGAATTAGAAATAAAATATTTAAATCCATCAACATCATTATCAGACAAAAAAGTGAACAAAGTTCTTTCATTTTGAGCCAAAATTTGTGAAATTTGTACAAGTACATACAAAGTTATCGGATTAAATGGATAACCATTACTAATAATGTAATCAAATTGATTTTGAGTAAATAAACCTGTTTCGTAAATATTTGCAAGTAATAATTTCTTATCCATTTTAAACTGATTCACAAGATTAAAATAGCCTTCTTTTTTCATTAATGCAGAGCAAATGATTTGATAATTTTCATCTAGCGATCTATCAAATCGAACAGATTCAAATCTACCTGCAATTGTATCAAAAGCATCATTATACGCTTTATCTTTTTTGTAAAGTAATAAATCTTTATGTGTAATACAACAAAGATGGAATTGCATATTAAATTCACTTGCATTACACATTTCAGCAAAACTTTGAATTTTATTTAATTTCAATCCGAAATCATTGCTTTGATTATTTAATAATGATCCAAATTCATCAAATACAACAAACATTCCCTTACATTTTTTATCTTTTTGAATGATTTTATAATTCACATCTTTAAATATTGTAATTATGTCTTCACCCTTCATAGAGAAAAATTCTAATCCATGAGAAACACACGAATATAAATCAGAAAATTTTTTAAAACTTTCTGTATCATATTTTTTCAGACCAGTTTTTATATTTTCAAGATTAAGATATAATTTATTTGTACAAACATTAACAATATCAAAGCCATTTTCTTTATTATTTTCCCATTTTGAAATAATTTTTAGTGCTTCATTATAGGTAGTATCAGGGACAATATCAGAAAATCCAAATTGATTAAGACTATTTGATAGTGCTCCTAAGAAATTTTTATTCAAGTCCGAATATGTATTATTATTAATAACAACTGGCAGTAAATAATAACCTTCTCTATCAATTTCAATTAAAAGTTTATAAAGTTCAAAATCTATAATTTTAATTTTTTCACATACATTTTTAAATAAATTTTTATTATTTCTTTTAGAAAATAAATATAAAATCATTAATAGCAAATATGATTTTCCTTTACCATATGGACCAGAAAGTGTAGTTGCCTTAAAACTTGATTTTCCTATAAAACTTTTTATATATTTTTTAATAACGTCACATAAATCTGTAGTAGGTATATATTCAGCAATTTTTTCTTCATTTTGCAAATCAAATTCTAGGTTTACTGATGACTTAAAATTTTTATTTATATCAACATATTGATCATACATACATTAACCTCCTAAAATAGTTCTTCTAAAGTAAGTTTTTTATCAATCGAAATTGTGTTAAGTCCAGCAGTTTTAATCAAATTTATAAGACCATTTTTTTTCATTTCATCTAAATATTGGTACATCGAAGATTTTGATAAGTTAAAAACTTTAAGAGGATTGTCATTCCAGAGATACATATCTTCTAAATTAAATGAATTTATATCATTATTTTTATTTTTATCCCATGATTTTATCATTGAATAATAAACTATTCTATAATCTAATAAATTATATTTTGGTTGAATTTTACTATAGATTTTCTTATCAGTAGTACCAATCAATTTTAATTTTGACAACGGACATGTCATGTTATTTTCAGGATTTGAAATATCATCCGAATGATACGATTTTAGCAGCATATTGCAATCCGCTTCTAACGATGAGTCAGCACCTATATCATAATCATTTTCGAGTTTTAACTTAATTTGATTAAATAATTGTTCTTTATCAAATTTATTTAAGTCCATATTAAAGAAAGTATTAAATACAGGAGCTAAATCAAAATTAGTAACTAAATATAAATGAATAAGCCACCAAGAATTAATATTAATCAAATATTTATCGTGGATTAAAAGAAATTTTCCTAATTCATTATAAAAATATCCCTTACCTTGTGTGTAACTTATTAACCCACACGCCTCTGTCCAATATCTTAAAGATTTTACCATATTGGTTCCTATTCCTAGTATTTGTTGTCCATAATCCTTACTAAAACAATTTGAATTTTCATCAAAAATATTTAGCGCTTTTTCTAGCCAACCTTCACGAATAGAGAATGTTTCATGTCTCTTTAATTTTATTTTTTTTCTGTCAGCCATTTCAATTCTCTCCTTTTTTAATTCTTAGTACTTTATTTATGTAGCAGCCATTTTGAAAATGTTTTACACATTCCAAACAACCTACACATTTGTTTTCATCTATCGTGTATGAAATACTGTTATTTGATACATTTCCCTTTTCTTTATTAAATACCTTTAATGCTCCAAAACGGCAAACAGCCTCACAATATGTGCATCCAATGCAAGTTTGATATTTATTAATTTGATTTTTTAAAAGGCTTTCTGCAATCTTCTTTTGTTTAAAAATTGGTGAATCTCCAACAACCGTAATTTTAAGCACATTAGTTCCTATACGGCCTGAAATTCTTAATATAGGCATATTTGTATTTTTGTCCAAAACATATACTTCATTTAATGTCTTTCTTCCCATATCAAAATTCAATTTGCCAAATGGTTTGAATAAAGTATAAATACTATCAGAAATTAGTTTAGTTAAATCAAAATTATAAGTATTTTCTTCTAATGCACATGGCTTAAAAGAAACAACAGACTTTTTACTAATATCAAGTCCATTCCCGCCCTGCCTTTTTTTCCATTCTCCATCATCTATATAATTTTTCCAATCAGGTTTACCTATTTTTTTAGCAAATTTATATAATACATCTCTAAATTGGAGATATTTTTCATTCATATAAATAGATGAAAGGTATTCTGACCAACCACTATTATTTGGGCAGCACCAACAACCAACACGAGAAAATCCTTGTTTATAAGCATCATTAAAATCAACATTATTAGATAGTAAATAAAGCCAAACGTCAAAATCTAACCAATCTATAATAGGATTAACAGATATTTGCTTTTTAATTTTTGAATCTGTAGACTCTCTAGAATATTTAGAGCGTGATAAAGATTCATTTCTTCTAATTCCTTGAAATGTAATTATTTTTTTTGCATCTTTAAAAGTAGATTCAATTTTTTTAGTTATTGCTCCAGTCTTAAAAACAGTACAGCACCATCTCATCATTCTTGCAGGAGGTCCAATAACTTCACATAAATTATTAAAATCTTGATCTTTGTTTTTGGCTGTTAATAAAGGTATATCCGGATGGTTCTTTCTAAAGCGCTTAACATATATTTCTGATGTAGGATATTCTAATGTAGTATCTCCATAAATATGAATTACATGTTTATCCGATAAAGCATTAATAACCAAATCACTTGTAACAGTGCTATCTTTACCACCGCTAAAACTAACAAACATTTCTGATTCATCTTTATTTTGAGTCATTTTTCTAATATATTCAATAGCTTCATAAGTAATTAAATTTAATCTCCCTTTGTTTAATTTTATAAAATTAACTACCGTTTCACTATCATAATAAGAATCTATGTAGGTTTGATTTTGTAAAGAGTACTTTTCTAGTTTTTCTATTACATCTTTTGATTCATTTTTTTCACGCATTTCTTTATAAGAAAAGTTTTTTTTCACGCCATCAATAACATAATGATTACTTCCAACATTCCAAATTGCTGACTTTGCATATTTAAAAGGCTCTCCAATCAAAATTTCAAGTAATAGTCTCTCCTCCGGAAAAACGGGTCTAAGATCTGATCCAATTAGCTCACAATCATTGCCACAAACAGTACATTTATTGTCAAATGAAGGCGCATTACAGTGTTTGCAATAATAAATTGAAGTTTCAACAAGATCTGTCCTCTCTTTACAATTAGGGCAAATACTAGCAAAGCATTCTAAACCATTACATTTATTACACTTGTACTTTATCATAGTAACAATCCTCACTTTCGAGTATGGCATTTCTTATATTCAATCAATATTTTAATCCAACATCGAAAATATTATATCATAAAACACTTAAAAATAAATATTTTGTTAATTAAATAATCCTCCCAAAAATATAATTGTTTAATTTCATTAAATGGCATAAAAAACAACCCACAAATAAATGTGAGTTGTAATGATTAAATCTCTATTATGTTATAAGCTTTTCTATTTCCTTTTTCTCTTATTGCTTTAAATCTTCTACCATTTGTTTTCCAATGGGAAAATGATTTGCTTTTTCTAAATTTGTTGTTCTATGACATATAACAATATTAGAAGGGTTATCCACTCCTCCAATTCCTAATGGTCTAATATGATCTATTGTAGGATGAAATTTACTATTTGGATTACCGCAAGCAGATTTTTTCATAAGTCTTCCTGCATAATCATAAACTTCTTCTTTATTACCATAAACAATATTCCATAAATCAATTATTTTATACTTAGTCATTATCACACCTCCTTCCAAATAAAATTAAGACTTATGCTATTTAGCATAAGTCTCATTTCTAAAGTTATTAATTAATTCACTAACTTGTTCGGATTCAAGTTTTCTATTATCTTTAAGTTCTTTAAATAAGTATTCTATTAATTCTTTATTTTCATTTATTATTGAATTAGCAATTTCAATATATTCTTTAAAGCAAGTAACTCTAATATCTTCTGAACCTGTATTTACAAATTCGTTAGACATTATTTCTTCAGGTGGAAGATTTTCTTTTTGAGTATTAAATAAATAATCAGGGCCTAACATTCCACTCCAAGCCATTAATTGAATTGTTTTATCGAATTTATAAAAATCATTATAACAACCAGTTGAAGTGTTACCCATAAATATCTTTTCAGCTTGATATCCCGCAACACATATAATCGCAGAATTTTTAAGTTCTTCTGAGGTTTGAATATTTTGTGGAACATCACTCTCCATAAAGAATTCTCTTCTAATATGTCCTGAAACACCACCAATTTGTTCAGTTGAAATTGTTGCAATATTATTATTTAATATATATTCACAAATAAAATGACCTAACTCATGATAGCAAACTCTATCTGATGGTTTTTCTTGTGTATTAAAACTCTTAATTCCTTTAAAAAAACCGTTGGAATAATATCTATAAAGTCTTTAGTTGTAGCAATGGATTTAACATTAGAAATAACGTTTAATAATGTTTCATTAATTAACGTTTTCAAATCTGCACATGAAAATCCACTTGTTTTTCTTGCTAACATTTTAGTATCAATGTTATCGACCATATCTTTATTGGATAAATACAATTTAAGTATTTCTTCTCTTGATTTTAAATCAGGTAAATTAAAACTTATATGTTTATCCATTCTTCCTGATCTCTTTAATGAGCCTGGAAGTTCATGATAAAAATTTGTTGTAGCAATGGTAAGAATTCCATCTGATGATTTAACACCATCAATTTCACTTAATAAAGTTTTTACCATTCCTCTAGAACTATCAGACATAAAATTTCTTGATGTTACTATTTCATCAAGTTCATCTATAAATACTATTGATGGAGTATTCTTTCTAGCTTCTTCATATAGTTTTTTTAGTCTATTTACGCTTTTAACAGGAGTTGTATCATCTTCCGCTTCAAGTTCATAGAAAGGGACACCTGATTCACCTGCAATAACTTTAGCCATTAATGTTTTACCAACACCAGGTTCACCAGATAGTATTAAACCTTTAGGAATAGAAACTCCCAATTTCTTTAATTTACCATAGTTTTTAAGTAAGTTAATAATCTTTAAAGCTTCTTGCTTTTCAGCTGTATAACCAGCAATATTGTTTAATGTATAAATTGTTGTTTTAATGTTTGTTTGCATCTTGTTTACCTTTCTTTAAATATTATTGTTGCATAAAATCAAACTAATAATTAAATGAATTTAACACCTCCTTTATCTTTTAAAAGTTATCTCATCGTAAGATAACTCTTTTGAATAACAAATATTATCTCCATAGATATTTTTTAAATTATCTACTTTAATAATTTGTTCAGATTTATCATACGTACATATCTTTCCGTTTTTCATAATCGCAACCATACAATTTAGAAACAATGCATGATTTGGATTATGAGTTGAAAATATTACTATCTTATTTTTTTCTTTAGATATTTCGCAGATTAGATTTAATACTAGATATTGATTCTTTAAATCCAATGCAGATGTAGGTTCATCTAGTACAATCACCTTAGTATTTTGTAACATTGCAGAGCATATAGAAACTTTTTGTCTTTCACCGCCTGATATTTTATCTATTTTCTTATCCAATAGTCTGGATATTTCAAATTTTCCGGCCATTTCATCAAGTTCTTTTAATTGATTTTGGTTCGGCCTTTCATTAAAGTTCAGTCTATTAGTAAAAGAAAAAGATAAATAATCTCTTACTAAAACATCATCAATACTATTTATCTTTTGTGAAACATATGAAATTAATTTACTTCTTTCTTTTATGGATATTTTACTAGCATCTACATTATCTATTATTAAATCTCCACTAGTTGGAGATAATAATCCAACAATATTTTTAATCAAAGTAGTTTTTCCACATCCATTTAAACCTAGCAAAGCAACAACATCTCCATCTTTTATTTCAAGAGATATGTTTTCTAAAGTATTTTCTTTATGTCTAGGATATTTATAAGTTAAGTTTTCTATTTTAACGCTCATAAAATTTTCTCCTATTTATAATAAGAATTATTACAAATACAACAGTTCCAATTAATCCTGTAACTGCAGATAAAGGTATTTCCGAATCAGTCAAAGTTCTTGATATAATATCTGCAAACATCATGAATATTCCACCAAATATAATAGTAAATGGGATTGATCTTACTGTATTTTTACCAGTAAATAGTCTAACTATATGAGGTATAACCAATCCAATCCAAGATATTACGCCACAAAAAGAAACTGTAACTGCTGTTAGAAGCGTTGCTATAACTATTATCAATCCTCTATAGAAACCATAGTTAATGCCTTTTGATTGAGCTTCTTCTTTTCCTAAAGCAACTATATTAATTCTCCAACTAATACAAAGTAATATAGTGATACAAACTAGTACTATAGGTGCCAATATATATACATTTTCAATTTTAACATTAGAGAATGATCCCATTAACCAATACGTAATATCACTAAGTTGTGTCTCAGGGTTAGCTAAATATTTCATGAACGATAATAAAGCTGACATAAACCCACTTACAATAATTCCTGATAATAACAACAATACTGAAGTTTTATTTTTAAATATTTTTGATATTAATAATGTAATAAACACTGTTAATATTGCTGTTACAAAAGCAAATATACTTATCATATAACTAGATAAGCCTAATATTATTGCAAGAGCCGCACCAACTCCTGCACCATTAGAAACACCTAATAAATCAGGTGATACAAGTTTATTTTGAAATGTTTCTTGATATAAAAGTCCTGATATACTTAATGAAACACCTGTAAGTCCTGCAATAATAGTTCTTGGTAATCTCAATATAGTTATTACATTCCTATCTTTATTTAATGATGAATCATTAGTAAAAATTGCTTTTATAAAGTTGGAAAATCCAATATTGTATCTTCCAACCATTAAAGCAATAACAAATGTAATAAAGAATAATATTATTGAGACTATTAAAAATATACTAGTTCTTTTCTTCATTATGCCAAATCAACTCCTGATTTATCTTTTCCTTTTAAAATATTCTCAACATCACCATCAGATAAAACAGTATCAAAATATTCTTTTATAGTACTTTTAATCATTGATTTAATATCATAATTAAAATATTCTGGATAAATCTTATTAGCCATATCATAAAAGAATATCGGAGTCATTACTGATAATTGTTCAAACATTGTTAGTCCAACAGGTATGGTATATATCTGGTTATTCTTTACAGCATCAAGTTCACTATATTCTTTAGAAGTTTTTAATGTATTTACCAATTTATTTTGATAAATGCCTCCTATTACAAATGCATCTGGATTATACTCAATTATACTTTCTGCAGATGGCTTATTCGTATCAAAATGAGCACCCGCAAAATCAAATCCTAAACTTCTAAATGCATATTCTGTAAACGAACTTTTATTATCAGTATATCCTATGCCTTTATTTTTGTCGCCTCTTATATACATAATCTTCTTTTTAGTTACATTATGCTTTTGAAGTTCAGCAGTAACATCACTAATTGATTTATCAACTTTTTTATCCCAAGCGTTTGCTTTTTCTTTAACTTCAGGATCATCCCAAATTTGAGTAACCAAATTAGAAAAGAAGTGAACATACTCATCAAATGTAGGATTTCCATATAATGATACACATAATGAATTTATTCCATGTTCTTTTAATCCATCAGAAACATATTTTTCAGGAGCAAATACTAAATCAATATCTCTTTCATAGAACAATTCATATGAATCTTCATATCCATATCTATATTCATCTTTTGAGCTTGGGTATATTACTTCTGTCCACGGATTATCATAAATTGTTTTATATGCTCCATCAATTTTATCTCCTAAGCCAAAAGCAACAAGCATATCATATGTAGTTCTTGATACACACGCTACCTTTTCTGGATTCTTTTTAAGCGTGATTGAATCACCTAACATATCAGTAATAGTAATCGTTAAATTGTTTTCACTAACATTATTTGATTTACAACTTCCTAATGTTGTTATAAGTGTTGCTCCTAATAGAGCAGTTATTAAAATCTTTCTTAATTGCATCTTTAAGCTCCTTTCTATCAATCGATATAACAAAATTTTGATTCTAATTCATATTTTCTAGCTTGATATAATAAATTAGGTTTACTATTGCGGTATTTTGATGAATCACCCCTTTCACAATGTGGATCTTTTACTAATCTAGGCTTAATCAAATGAAATATTTCATTTTGTTCATGTCTAGATTTGCATAAAAAGTATGGATCATGGTTATTCAAATCTTTTTGAATTAAATAATCATCTTCATTTACTCTTTTAACATCTAAAATTGCATCTGGATGATCATGCTTAACTCTAGGTTTATACCTTGCAATTAAAGCTGCCTCTTTTCCATCGCTTGCAATAATCGGCAAACAAATAGGAACATAAAAGGATTTACCAACATGTCCACCTTTACATAAAACTAAATAATAATTCATCTTTTCCTCCTTTGTAGCAGCAAAAAAAGGTAGACTTAACATCTACCTTAGTCTGTCTATTAAATTTTTGGTATGCTATACTTATACGATTTGAAATATTGATTTTTTATAATTTTGAATATATAATCTAAATGTCGATTAGATATCGGATAAATAATTTTTGCAGATATAGGCTTTGCGTTATATCCTAGATAAAGTTATCGATTCTTATATCAGTATTCTAAATTGTAATAAAGCGTGCAAAAGAGACAGTGATTATTCACTGTTCTTTTTCCTTTTTAAAGACGCTTTTTAAAATTGGCATGCTATACTTATACGATTAAAGTTCAATTATTCCTTTTTTAGAAAAAAGATATTCTTTACCATTATATTTAAATTTAAATTCTTTTAATTCTTTTGTATCAATCTTTGCTATTCTTTCATTAACATCAACAATTTCAAAAAAATTTAATGTGCCATTTATATTCTTTTTTCTCGCTTCATTTAACATCATAGAATAATAATAAATAACTTCAAATTTCATATCTCGATCAAATGCAAGATTATTATTTTCAAATATTATATTGATTACTTGACCTAAGCAAGCCTTTTTATAATCACTAGTTGAACTTTGGCTTGATACCCAATTTAGTTCAGCATTATCACAATCAAAGTCAAATTTATTTAATTTTCTATCATCATTCATACAATGAGTTAGAACTAAATCAAAATGATCATAATAATTCAAATCTCTAAATCCACAATTATTGCTAAAATAATTAAAGAAATTTTTTAGTAAGCCCGAAATCCATTTAACATTTTTACCATTAGATTCATAATCACTAATAATCGCAGTAATTTCTTTTTTATATTTTTTAAGATCATTAGAAA
>CAVAQB010000098.1:0-18820 GCA_963590725.1 Anaeroplasmataceae bacterium
ATAATTCATTTGAAACCTATAATCCATTCAATTCTAATCATACCATATTTATTCATCTTTTTAAACAAGATGAAATAATCTGCCCTTTATGTGGAGTAATTAACAATCACTTTATTAAAGGATGCAAATCTCAAAGTATTAAATATTCTTTATTAGGTTTATCAAATATACCTTTTCAAAGAGGCTGTAATCATTTTTGAATCTTTTATACTATCAAACATAATTTTATCTTTCACATAGTGTTCTAGCATCTTCTTTATTTTTTTTCATCTCTTTCTGCTTCTCTTATTTCATTATTTAATAAAGCAAGCTTTGCTTTATATATTCCATTTGATATTGCTATTATTAGAAGCGTTGGTAGAATTGTACCTAGTATCACAATTAATATACTTAAAATAATTTCATCATAAATGCATCCAACCATTATTATAAGAAATGCTGTAAACACACTACCACATCCTATATGAAGGGTATCTTTAGAATGAGACTCTATAAGATCTTTTCTTTTTGATTTGAGTTCGATGCTTTTTGGTATAATAGAAGAATGATACCTACGGTACTCATCATATGATATATCATCATCGAATTCTCTTTCTTCTCTTCTCATTTCCATTAATTCTCTTTCTTCTCTATCATGCTCTAATTCCTTACGAAATGCTTCTATTAACTCTTTATTATTTGTGTCTGTATCTCCAAATAAATCAATCGCATTATGTTCTTTATCTTCATGAACATATATTCTTCTGTGTGCCATAATAAGCATCACTCCTTTCATTTGTTTGAAATAGTTTATATCATTATTCTTTCAGTTTCTTTATATTTTTAAGTGTTTGTAATACACCTATTTAATAAACTTTCATTTTTTTAGATATTACATTAGTAATATCCTTTTTACCTAATGTAATAAAATATTCTTTTACCTTTTCTACATCTCTTGTTTGATTAAAATGCTTTTTAGCATTTATAAATGGTAAATTACCATATTCATAATATTCTTCTATATCATCATATAATCCAAGTTTTGGGATTACTTTATATCTTTTATAGAAAATATTTATCTTATTAAATTCTTCATAAGTACCTTCAAAATATACTTCTTCTAATGAATCACAGTCTTTAAAACAATCTTTTGGAATATATGTAATTCGTTTTGGTATCCATATTCTTTTAAGATTTTTCATTCCTTTAAAAGCTTCAATTGGTAAAACGCATTGATATGTTGATAATATCAAATCTTCTATTTCTACATTGTCTTCAAATAAACTATCTCTAAATCCAATAACTGGTACTGTAATTGGTCTTTCTAATTTACAACCGCTTATGTAAAAATGATTTGTAAAAAAATCGGGCATTTTATAAAATTTACTTTCAAAGTTTCCTAATTCAACTAACTCCTTAGGAAGATTTTCAGGATGTATCCAAGCATATGCAAGTCTAACTTTATAATCAGTTGGATAATCCATAATGTTAATAATATCTAAATAATTTTCCATAATTTTTTCCTCTTTTGTAAAATAAAAATCTTTTAAATAAAGCTAATATAATAAATACCAAAATAATAACAAGTCTAATTTAACCATAGATTCATCAGAATATAATATATTTTGATATTGTATCTTTTAATGTTACTAATATGTTTTTATAACAATCCGTTTCTCTATATTACTTAAATCTTTTCATGTAGGCACTTCTAAACTATCTATAAGAGTATGTACTAATGGCACCAACAAATGTGCGGAAGTCCATCATCACAATCATTGGTTGTTTCATCACAAAAAATCTTTATTTAATTTTAATTAAATCAATTCCTTTTACTCTTTTGTTATAAATAATTTATTTTCTAACTTTGATAAACGATTTTTCACTATCATGCTTCCCTATTAGTAACATCGGTATTTTTCTAGCTATTTAGGCTAGTATAATAAGTTAAAGCTTTACCTACCCGTATAACACTAACGCTTCGCTTATTAATAAACTAGTTCTTTTTTTACTAACATTTTCATTCATAACTTTAAATCTCCTTTTCTTTTAAATAAGGAGTGTAAATAGGTATGATAGATAGTATTTTTATTTAAAGTGATGGTATCTAAAAAGGTGATAAAACCATCAGTTATTGTTATTTTATTCTGTTTACTTAAACACTCTAATTCATCTTTATTAGTTTTTGCATAACAGAAATTTTTCCATTGTCTCATCTAATTTCCTCCTTATGTAGCCATAAAGAGGTAATAAAAAAACTCCCATCGTAACGATGAGAGTTATAAATCAAAATATCATTCCCATCGCTCAAGCTTTGGCACCCAACATAACTTGGGTTGCCGGTGGATCGCAGGGCTTGTCCCTAACCACACTCTTTATGGATGTGAGTATTCTAATACTTTTTTTAGTAAAAGTCAACCTGTATTTTACAAAAGTTCAAAAGTGTTAATTTTTTTAAAAATTTCGCTATAGGTATCATTACTATAACATTTACATGTGATGTATGTAGCAAATGACTATATCAAATATTTGGTCAAAATTATTATGAATTCATTTAATTAAGAATCCAATCATTTATTCAATTGCTATCTTTATTTCTGCTAACTCTTTTTCTTCTTAGAGGATTTTATTTAGAATATTTTCTTCTTCAAAAAATACAGCAAATTTTTCATCCTAACAGTTATACTTCTTTCAATTACAAATATCTTTACTAAAGTAAGCGGCCACGATGCTGGTATTGTAGGTCCGATGTTACTTCTTTGTTACTATATAGGTTGGATCTATATTATTCCATGTATTTTAGTTTATGCTTATCCTTCTGGGCTTCTGTTTATTTAAAAAGACATACTCCATTACAATTTATTCTTGGTACGGTTATTGCCATAATATCTTTCTTTATTCCATTTTTCATCTACTTATAATTTTATAAAAAACGAAAGATTTTTCGAGTCTTTCGTTCCATATTATAAATTATTTAATATAGTCATTAATCGCATTATTTAATGATATCAAATCATCAATTGCGCCATTTTCCATATCTTGAATATTATATAAATCATCTAATACATCAAATGTTTCTTCAAGATTATGTCTTGCGCTATTCCATCCAATACCATCAGTGAACCAAATAAATTTAAAATTCTTTACATTTTTAGATTCAAGAGATATTTCTTTGTAACTTCTTGCAGTTTCATTTAGTTTAGAACCACCTCCACTATAGAAGTTACATTCACAACCATATATTTCTCCATTAGGCGCTTTAATAACAAAGTCAAATCTCTTTTCTGTTTTACCATCATTTGAAATAACGCTTAAATCAAGAGCAAATTTTTTTTCAATATCTGATTTATACATTTCTTTAAAGTAAGTTTCATCTTTTACTAATCCTGCTTTAACAAGATATGATTCAACTAAATCTTCCATAGAATCTCCAGTTCTATTTTTTCTACCATTAGTATCCATACCAACTTCAATACCAGTAACATAATCTACTAAATTATTAACGATATGGTTTTGAAGTAAATCAAATAGTCCACAATTCTTCATAAATAATGCATATTCATCAATTGAATAATTCATCTTTGAAAAATTAAAATCATAATTTTTATCTGGAGATGTAATTTTAACTTCTTTTTCTCTTTTCGCTAGTAAAATAGGTATTACTTTTAATACTTCAGGATATCTATTTAATAAGTCTTTAAATTCATTTTCAATATCTTGAGAACCTATCAATGAATTTAAAATATTAAGCTCTACTTTTATTTTATTAACATTTGAATAAACTTTATCAAAATCAGTATAGTAATTCCATGTAGCTATACTATCTTTCATGTTAATAAGCCAAGCTTCAAAGTTTCTTTTTGCCATTCTATTAATTCTCCTTAATGTCTTCCAATCTTTTAACAGTTAAATATAAATAATTACTATCTAATTCAATACCTATGTATTTTCTATTTAGTTGTTTACAAACTACACCTGTAGTTCCACTTCCATTAAATGGATCTAAAACTAAATCTCCTTCTTTAGTAGATGACAACAAAATTCTTTCAAGAACTGAAATAGGTTTTTGAGTTGGATGTTTACCATATTTCTTTTCTTCTTTTTTAGGAAGGTTAAGTAACCAAACATCCTTCATTTGCTTATTATCATTAATTTCTTTCATCAATTCATAATTAAAATAATGTTTACCTTTTTTCTTTGATGTCAGTTGTTTTCTAGCCCACAAAATAGTTTCAGTAGAATTAGTAAAACATCTACAAGCAAGATTAGGTGCAGGATTAGGTTTTTGCCAAGTAATATTATTAATAATAGAATATCCTTCTAATTCTAAGGCAACACCTACTGAATATATATTATGAAAAGTCCCACTAATCCAAATAGTTCCGTCATCTTTTAAAACTCTTCTACATTCTTTTAACCATTTACGATTAAATTTAAGTTTGTCTTGTGGAGATAAAGTTTCATCCCATTTTCCTTTATCAACAGAAACTTGTTTTCCAGAATGACAAGAAATTCCACCACTTGAAAGAAAATATGGTGGGTCAGCAAATATTACATCGATAGATTTATCCTTTATACTTTTTAATATTTTTAAACAATCACCAAGGTAAAGTTTAATGTTATTTTCTTCATAATAAGGTTTATTCATAATTTGTAATAATTACCTCTTCTACATTACCTCTACCATTTGCATTAGCGTTAATCATTCTTTTAGCGTTTACTACATGAATATTAAAATCTTTATATAATTCATTTATAAATTTAGTATTATGGTTAGATAACATACATTTAATGCCACGTTCAGTTAAATCTTTAAAACAATTAGCTAGTCTAACTTGATCATCTTTATTAAAGTCAAATTTCGAATATGCTGTAAATGATTCCTTATCTTCAAAATTATCGTATGGTGGGTCAAAATAAACAAAATCACCTGCTTTCGCAGTTCTTGTCGCTTCTACAAAATCTCCATTTAAAATTGTGATATTATCATTCTTAAAATAATTATGAATTGCTTCCATATTATCTAAATCATAAGTGTTAACTTTTTCTTTTTTAGCAGATGGTACATTAAAATAACCTTTAGCATTAACTCTGTAAAGTCCATTAAAGCAAGATTTATTAAGATAAATAGCTCTAGCAGCTCTTTTCCATAATGGTTCAAGTTCAAATCTATTATCTCTATCCCAACTTCTAACTTCATAATAATATTCATCATTATGATTTTCTTCGTGCTTATCTAATTCTTCGAGCATTAATTTATAAAGTTCATCATCTTTCATACAAGTATAGATAGCAAGAAGTTCTAAATTAACATCATTAATAGTTGCATTCTTTGGTGCTAATTCAAATAATAAAGCTCCTCCACCAACAAATGGTTCATAATAATTATTATATTCTTTTGGCATTAATTCTTTTATTTTTTCTAATAACTGATGTTTACCACCAGCCCATTTAACTATTGGATGCATATTTTATAAACTCTCCATATCTATATTATTTTCTTTACATATTTCAGCAAGTTTTCTTTTCGCTTTCATTGTTGGCTCATGATGCCCTTGTTCCCATCTATTAACAGATGCAAACGAAACATCTATTTTACTAGCAAGTTCGCTTTGTGTAATAAATAATTTTTCTCTAATTGTTTTTATAATTTTAGGCCAATTCATTGTATCTACCTCTAAATTGATTATATAACACTTTTATAATTATTTAAAGACTAACATTATTATTTAAAGCACTTATGTTTAGATAATAAAATATCGTTTAAAATTTTATTCTTTTATAAGAAACGTCTCCAACGAATGGAGACATTTAGTTCAATTTATATATATATCTAATAAATCACAAATTATTTTTTTATTTCTACCCATTGATTGAATTGATAAGTCATTAATATCAATTTCAAAAGAGTTGTTTGAATTTATATCGAATGATGAATATCTATCTGTATTAATTGTTATAATTTGATTTGATGATCCTCTTAAATACAATGAATCATCTTGTAATTCTTTAACAAAAGGTTCAGATATAACAACATCACATTTAGCTGTTATTCTTTTTTTTCTTTCATCATAATTATTAATTGAATATCCTGTAAACAAAATAATTCCTTTATTTTGTTCTTTAAGTTTGTCAATAAACAATTCTATATCCTCTTGATCTAATGGTTCCCCTCCAAGAATAGTAATATCATCGTTTTTTATTTGACTTAACACTTTAGATATTGATTGATTACAAGAAGGATTTCTATTCCAAAGTTCTTTATTTATACAATCTTTGCATCTTATAGAACAGCCTCTAAACCATATAACCGTTCTTTTATTAGGTCCGTAAATAACACTATTGTTTACAATCTTATAAACATTAAGCATTAATAAATTCTCCTAATAAATTGAAGTTGTATACCTTCTTCAGTTTTATTTTCAACTATATCATATCCTTGATTTTCAGCTGCTTCTTTTAATTCTAAAGCCATCGCTTCACAAGATGGCATGTTTTGCTTAGATATAGCTTTTTCTTGTTGAGCTATTTTATTTTCGCTTTCTTCAATTCTTTTTTTGAGTTCTTCATAAGCTAAATTAGATTCTTCAATTCTTTTTTTCTCTTCTACTAATTCATTTTTATAATTTTCTAGTGCAACTTGAGATCTTCTTGTAAACACATTTCTTAATTCATTAGTTTTATTTTTTGCAAAGGATGCACGTTCACTATATGTTTGAATAACAATTCTATCTTTTAAAGAAATAGATCCAATAGATTGATTATCAATATATAAAACATTATTTTTAATTAGCCCATTAATTTCAGGTAAAGTTTCTAAAAAGACTTGATGGAGTTTTTCTTTAGGTAATAAACCTTTTGATGCAATTAAACACATATCTAAATTTACAATAGAACTCATAATATAATATCTACCTCATTATTTATGTTTTCATCTTCCTCATAGTAATCTGATTTTAATTCAAAATCATCAATTTCTAAGAATTCCGAAAACAACTCTTTAATTGATTTAATGCAGGATTCGCCTTTGTAGTTTTCAGTTTCTACAAAGACTTTTCCTTCTTTATTAATCTCTACATTAATTTTCTTTTCCAAGTATCAACACAGCCTCCATTTTATTATCTTTTAACCATTCTTTAGCTTGTTCAATCTTTGATTCATCATTAAGAGCCAAATATAACATTTTATCCTTAGTATATAATTTACCTATTAGTTCACTAGGAACAATAAGTTCTGCTTCGTTGAAATTTATCTTTTTTAATTTAGTATTATTATTTAATAAAGTTTCATCACCAAGTTTTATTTCATCAATAAAATTATTATATTTTGTAATTTTTTCATAAAGAATTCTTGAATTATTAATAGATTCTATTTGTTTTGAAATTTTCTTATCTGGAGACATATTTTCAATTTTTTTAAGCGAACTATTAATTTCATTGTTATAAGAATTAATCTTTCCATATGAATCATGAATTTTATATGAAGAATCAATTGTAATTGGATTAACTTCTATATGCATATGTAATGTTTTACAATATCCATTATATTCTTCGGCTATTTTCTCATAATTTGGAATATATTCTTTATATTCATCCAATGCTTTATAAATTATTTTACTTAACGAATCTTCTTTGTTTACGCTAATTGTTTTACCATTTTTCCAAATAGTTTTCCCAACCAATTCGTCATAGGAAATATTAGAATGACTTTTAAATTTAATTAATGATTCCCAATTTTCAATTGGATAATAACAATCTTTGAATAAATTTACATATAATGTTTCAAAATCATCGCCATAACAATTAGGAATTGGATTATTCAACACATATGCTTCATTGCTGTGGTTATCTTCTTTAAAAATTAATTCTATTTTTGATTCAAAATTTTTAGTTCCATATTTATGAATACTTTTATCCACTAATCCTTTATATTGAGGTTCAACAACACTTAATCTTGTTTCTTTTACGTTGTTAAAGTTGCCTTGACAATATTCAGTAATAGTTTTAGTCCATATAATATGATTTATATATTCGAATATTTCTGATATATAATTATTATCTTTGATTTTAAAAATATCTGAATCATTAAAAGCTACATAATAATCTCTTTTATCAATAACAATAATTGCTGCTTTAGATTTTTCATTTGTTGATCTAAAAAAGCCATTCATAACTCCTAATTTTTTTAAATTAAGTAAAGATTCATCACCAACTAATCCAACAATTAAGATATCATCATTATTTAAACTATCTTGAACTAATTTTAAGAACGGTTTTAAGATGAATCCATTAGTATCATAAATGATAATGCTGTTAGTTGCTTTAGTAACAATATCATCTAATTTATATTCACTTTGCTTAAAGTTTTCTTTTACAAAGCAATATTCAATTGTTTTATTAGAAAAATCAAAATCAAAATTTCTTTCCATCTTATCTAGCCTCCTTAATCATTTGGATTAAGCTCTTATTATTCTTGATAACATCATTATTTGGAATATTTATAATACTTCCTAAAGTATCACCTGTATTTAAATTGAAGAATTGAGCTATTTCACATGTAACAAGCATTGTTTTTACTGTTCCATCTTTCATTTCAAAGACAATAAATCTATCATGGAAGTTTGATCCAATTTCTTTATTTGTTTTTATATCTACTTTATGGTCTTTAATACTTACTTTTAAATTTTCATTTTCTTTTTGATTAGAACCATCATTTTTTCTAACTATTTGCATGTTTGGATAATACTCTTGGAACGCTTCAATGCATGAAATTATATTATTCTTTTTATTATCTACAAAAGCATATCCCATAACAAAATCTAGTTTATCAACATTTTTAGGACTTATATTATTTGCTACATATCTTGCCAAATCAGAATAGGTTCTCAATTGTAAATTTGAATTATTATCAATTTTAATATTTAACAATTCATCCATAACTCTTAATTTATAAGACATATGTTCAAATTTATCTTTTGAAAGATATTTTTTAAATCCTTCTTTAGTAAAATTAAATCCTACCATTTGGTCTTTAATATCTTGCGATAGCATAGAAGATGATAAAACTTCATTTTCAAATATTTCATTCATTTCAGTATATTTTAAATATTGACCATCTGTAATTATTTTATTATACATATATAAATAAGCATATTCTGTTCCAATAGACAAATCATCAATAAATAATGGGTGTGAAATAATATCAAAATTATCACTTTCTTTTGTAATTTTTCCAGAAACTAAAGATTTAAAATCTATATCTTTTAAATCGCTAATTCTTAATCTAGAAAAATTTTCGATAGGCATTAAATAATTAAAGTCTTCGTTAAATTTTTTAACTGCTTGATTAAAAATAACATCAGATGTATTAAAGCCTAAAATTTTTTTCCCATATCCCGCATTATAAGTTTTTGAACATAAATCAAACGTAATAGTTCTGTCTTCTGATTTTCCTTTATATCCAAAATTTGCAGTATTACTCAATCCATCAATTATAATATTTTCATTTTCTCCAATTATAATTTCATTATGCATAAAGAAATTTTGTTCAATAACACATTTAGGACTATCTTGATTTGCCAATTTTCTATCCATTTTTACAATTAAATATTGGTTTTGATCACCAACATTTGCAAATTGAACAGAATAAATGCCTGTTTCTTCTTCAATGTAGTAAGGATTATCTATAAAATTTAATCCTTTAGTTTGAAGTCTTTGTTCAGAATCTATATATCCTTTTTCTATAAATTGTTTTTTTATAGATTCCATTACAGAACGTGGAAATAGCGTTTCAAGTCTGTCACCATTTTTAATATTTTGCAATAATTTAGCAATATCTTGACGTTCTCTTTCTAACTTTAAAATGAATCTACTTTCTATTGTATTTAAAGTTGTTGGCATTTTATATTTAATCGCCATATTATTCGCCTCCTTTAAAAATAAGTCTTAAAAATTCAGATTGTTCTTGTTTTAAGAAAAATTCTTTATGTCCAAAAACAATTATTTTTTCTCTAGCACGTGTGATAGCTACATTAACTCTATTTACACTATCCAAAAAACCTACTTTATTTGTTTGAACCATTGATAAATAAACTATATCAGCTTCTTGTCCTTGGAATTTATCAACTGTATTTAATGAAACATGAACATATTGATTTTTAAAATTAAACTTTGCTGAACTATTAAAGAGTTTATTTAATTCATGTCTTAATTTAACAATTTGACCATTATAAAATGATAATATAGCAATTTGATAAGGTTTATTATCTTCACGTGGATTATTTTTAGCAAATTCAATAAATTGTTTTAATTCATTAATTATTTCATTTACTTCATCAGGATTAAAGTTTCTTCTATCTGCAATTCCTTTTACATCACGTATTTCAAATCGACGTTTATTATTCATGTAATTCATTTTAGAAGTCCATTTTTTGCTATCCTTTAACGCCTTTGCATCATAAACATAATTTCTTGACATAGAAGAAATATCAGGATGCATTCTATGTTGATAGTCTAGCATTACAAATCTATTTAATTTCTCTTTTTCAGTAAATCCTTTGTGCAATATATCACTATACTTGCTTGTTTGCGATACTCCTTCTTGCAAGATTTTTATTATAGATGGAATAGCAATATTACTTAACGTCTCAATTGTTTCATTAAACTTTTTTTGTTCATCTTCGCTTAGCAATTCTACAAATTCATTAATATATTTTCTATATGATTTAGCTTTGCCTTCATAAGAATTGTTTAATTCATAAAGTCTAATTAATCTCCAAAGAATTTCATCTTCTATTTTTCGAGAATAATTTTCATACTTTTCTCTATAATTATTACCAAAAGCATTTTTATGATGAGCTATAGAATAATCATTAAAATATTTATCATTTGATATATCTTCATTTGAATCGTAAAATGTAATTGAAGGACTAAAATAAACTAAACTTTCTTTAACTAATTCTTTTTCTATTAAGAAAACTGTATTGTAGCTTGATAAAGCAGTTAACTTATAAGACTTGTTTTTTAAATCAAGTTGATTTATAACAAACATTTTTGGATTTTTTTGAATATTTTCATTAGAAGTTATTGCAACAATATCATTTAAGAAATTCTTTAAATGTTTATTTACACATTCAATTGCACCTGATGTCATAATGTAGCATGAATTTGCAATACTATTTCCATTATTATTTTGCTTATTATAAGAATTAAGGAAACTTAACGCAATTCTTTTATCTTGGCTATCAATAGGCTCACAGGTTTGTAACGAAGGAATCAAATCGTTTTTCTCAACATATGGTGCAAGTTGCTTAATATCGCCAACGACAACCCATTTTTTACATAAAACTGCAGGAACTAAGAATTCTGAAAATGTTGTCTTAGACGCCTCATCTAAAATCATATAATCAAAAATAGGTTCAATACTATTAGATTTGCAATTCTCTATAGCATCTGAAATCAAAGGAAATTTTTGTACACCTAATGTAGTACCACAAACCAAATTGAAACTTTCTAATGTGATTTTTTTATATTCTTCTGGAATTGAGCTCATTATATTTGAATAAACATATGGTTTTACACATTCGGAATATACATTATCTTCCTCGCCAACTCTTATTGGATTAATTAATTTGAGCAATTCACTAGAATTCTTATCTTGAATTATTCTTTCTAAAACATTATCTATAGCAACATGAGTTGATGCACACAACAATATTTTTTTACCATTTTTTAATAATTGATATATTAATTCTAAAATTGCAGTTGTTTTTCCTGATCCAGGAGGTCCTTGTAAAATCATAAAGTCTGGTGTTTGCAATGCTTTTTTCACAAAATCTCTTTGAACATTAGTGCCTTCTCTAGATACATCAGTAAGGATTTTGAAATCTACATCTATATTTTTTAATTCAAACTGTGCTACTCTATTTCTTCTATCATCTGTTTTTTTACATAAATTTAATAAATTTTCTTGTGACGAACTTGGTCTCTCCGTAATCGATAAAAGAGCATTTTCTTGTTTTCTAATTTGAGATAAATCTGTTTTTAAATGTACAGTTTTTTCAGCATTAATATCATTTTTACCTTTTGAGATATCTATTGTTAATCTTCCTAATTCTTTATTCTTTTTTAAAATGGCATGAGATTTATTTTTATCAGTAAAATAAACATCTACAGCAGCCTCATTAAAAAATACATCATATACTGAAACTTCATTTTTATAATCATCATTTAATTCAATGATTAAGGAATTTTTTTGATTCTTTTCATCATTTCCACTCAAGTTATAAATAATATTATGATTCTTTGAATCACAGCATATATCATCGATATAATTATCAATCTTAACAATATTACCATTTACTTCTATAAGTTGATTATGATATAAAACACATTCTGAAATAAATTCTTTTTTATCAAAAGCAATATTTGGATCGTTGTTTATAATTATCGTATCATTTATTTTAGCTTTAACAAATATTTTACCATTTTCATAAATATATTCTTTAATTGCACCATTTATTAATATGTTTTCGATGCTAATATTTTCTACTTTTAGATTATACTTAGTTGCAAATTGAATTTCTTGTTCATTACTAGTTATTTGGTCATTAACTTTCTTTGAAATTATCTTTATTTCAATCCATGTATCTAAAATGTAATCTTTTTTAGTATCAATAATTTTAAAAGTGGCTTCAACATTTTGCTTTTTTTGAGCAGTTTCTTTTGCAAGTTTTAGATAATTCTTAAAAGGCTTATACGTTCCGCGTATCCATCCTCTACTTTTTTTTACATTATCACCAAAAACTGAAGCAAAACATAGTTTACTTGCTTTTTCTCTATCAAAGTAATTTTTATTATTGTTGTTTTCTTTTGCCATCTTAGCCTCCCTAGCCTAAGAGTGGGTTATAACACTCCGATTTTAATCTTACTACTGAATCAGTACCTTGTATTTCTTCTTTAAATTCATCTCCCGCAAGTCTTGCTCTATTTTTAGCCCAAGATCTTAAAGATATGATTTTTTCAGCCATTATTGTAGATAACGGTGTTATTTTACTTCTTTCGCTTATTATATCATAAGTATCAATGTCTTTTCTATTATTGAACGCTGAAAATAAAGAATCAGAAACGAGTGATGCTATTTCAGAACCAGTTAATCCATTTGTTTTTTCTGCCAACATATCTAAATCAAATTTAGAAGAATCTCTATGCTTATTTTCAATATGGATTTTAAATATTTCTTTTCTCTCTTCTTTTGAAGGAAGATCTACAAAGAATATTTCATCAAAACGTCCTTTTCTTAATAATTCTGGAGGTAATGATTCGATATTATTAGCGGTTGCCACTACAAATACAGGTTCAGTTTTTTCTTGCATCCAAGTAAGTAAACTTCCAAACACTCTTGATGTTGTACCACCATCAGTTCTATCAGAACTTCCAAGACCTGATAGTCCCTTTTCAATTTCATCAATCCATAATACACATGGAGCTACAGTTTTAGCAACATCTAATGCTCTTCTCATATTTGCTTCAGATTGACCAACTACACCACCAAATACTTTTCCTAAATCAAACCTTAATAATGGATATTTCCAAGTAGACGCTATACATTTAGCTGTTAAAGATTTACCACAACCAGGTAATCCTAATAATAATACCCCTTTGGGAGTATCAATACCAAATTCTTTAGCTTTATCGCTAAATGCATTTCCTCTTAAATTTAACCAATTTTTAAGATTACCAAGGCCACCAACATTACCCATGCTTTCATCTGTATGATAATATTCCAACAATCCATCTTTCTTGATAATATGTTCCTTTTCAGATATTAAATAATTAATGGTTGAATCATCTAATTTTCCAAATTTCTCAACTGCTTTTATAAATGCCAAATTAACTTCTGTAGTTGTTAATCCAAGGACACTATTTAAAAGTTCAGATGTGATTGAGTATTTATCTGCAGGTAAATTATAATTAATAATAACACTTTCAGCTATTTTTTTAATAAATTCTCTAGCCGGAAGAGGCATATTTAATACAACAATTTCTTTAGATAATGCATTTGGCAAACAGACTTCAGCTGATTCAATTATTAATGATTTTGAGTTTGTTCTTTTCATTTTAGCAATCTCGAATAATAAATTAATTACATCTGGATTATTTAAATAGAGATTAAAATTTTCCAAAATTAAGTAATACGAATCACTTTCATCTTTGAATTTATTTAAGACCTTAAGTGGATCCATGATTGGTTCAACATTACCATCATAATCAATAATACCAACCGATCTATTCCATCTTTTCCATTTTGTTAAATTATTTTTTGATATTACATTAGTAATACTTTGAAGTCTTTGCCACTCATAAGTGACTACTTCAATAATAGGTGTTTTACATTTTAATAATAATTCTAATTCTTCTTCAAATCTTTCCATATCTAAGCTCCTAAATATTCTCTTTGCATACAGTTGAAATATCTCTTCGATTCAACTTCTAAGATTCTATTTTTTCTTTCTTTATAACTTAATCTTTCTTGTCTTTTATCGTAATAATTATTATTTCTATTATCATATAAGTTATATACAGATAAATATAAATCTTCACATAATAAATTTTGTTCTTGAACATTCTTACAATGAAGGTAAGGATTATTATTGTTAATTTCTTTTAAATTTAAGTATTCATCATAAGATACTTCAACGCAATCAACAATTGCATATTTTAAGTCATGTTTTACTCTTGGCATATATCTAGCAATAAATGCTGCTTCTCTACCGCATGAAGCTTCAATTGGAAATGTTATTTCTGTATATTTTCCTCTACCTACATGTCCACATTTTGTTGTAACTGCATAATATTTGTTTTCCATATTTAATATCTCCTTTATTTACAACTATATTTTATTCTTGTGAATCTATATTTACACTGCACTGTCGGCTCAATAATAATCTTTTTATTAAATGTGGAGAAAAGAGAACTTAAATGTTCCCTTTTCTACTAAGGATATTATTTATGATTTTTATTGAATTCATTAATGTATTCTTCAACTTCTTCAGAATCTAATGAACTCTTCTCAAGTAATTTTTCATAAACATATAACGCTAATTCTTTATTCTTATTTATTAGTTCGGTTGCCTTAGCTAAATATTTGTCAAAATATTCTCTTCTTGGATCATCTTCTATTCTTGTTTCATCAAACCTAGAAGGCATACGTTTATTCATACTGCTCAAAAACATATAGTTTTTACCAAGCGCTCCAATATTTGCCATAGCCATAATAGTAGAACCAAATTTATCTAAATCATTCATTACACCAGTTGATACATCTCCCATAAATATCAATTCTGATGCATATCCACCAAGTAATTCTATAGCAGAATTTTCTAAATCTTTAACAGTTTGATTGTCATATCTTTCATAGTCTTCTTCAAATATTCCTGGATAGACAAATGATCTTGAATACCCTAGAACATTTCCAATTTTTTCAACAGATATTTCAGAAGGTTCGCCTGTTAAACCATAATGACATATGAAGTGACCAATTTCATGATAGCAAACTCTTTTAGAAGGTTCTTTTCTAGTAACTTGTCTAATGCCTTTTAAAGCAATTAACGGAATTGTTCTCTCCACATCCTTAGTTGATGCTTCCTTTTTATTATCAGATATACAATTAATTAATGTTTCGTTAAGCAATGTCTTTAAATCCGCGCCAGAGAATCCTTGAGTTTTTCTAGTTACAGAATCAATATTTACATTTTTTAAATATTCATTATTAGATGTATATAAACTTAATATGGCTTTTCTAGAATTATAATCAGGAAGTGAGAAACTTATATGTTTATCCATTCTACCAGAACGTTTTAAAGCCATAGGAATCATATTATAATAATTAGTAGTAGCAATTGTTAAAACGCCATTAGATGAGTTAACTCCATCAATTTCTGTTAATAAGTTTTTAAGAATTACACTAGACATATCTGACCTAAAATCTTCAGATGGTATCATTTCATCAAGTTCATCAATAAATACAATAGATGGAGCGTGATTTCTCGCTTCTTGATATAACTTTCTTAAATTAGCGATACATTTGCTAGGTTCATCATCTTCTGTTGCTTCATATTCATAGAATGGAACATTTGATTCTGATGCAATAACTTTAGCCATTAATGTTTTACCAACACCAGGTTGACCTGATAGGATTAATCCTCTTGGGATTGATACGCCCATCTCTTTTAGTGTGTCATAGTTTTTAAATAGATTAATGATTTTAATTGCTTCGTTCTTTTCATTTTTGTAACCTGCAATTGAGTCTAATGTGAGTTTTTGTTGATTTGAATTTAATAATTGATTTTGCATATATTTCCTTTCATAAATCAGTTAATTATTCATAAGTAAGAACTAATCCTTGCTTATTACGATTACAATTATAATGATTTAAAAAAAGTCTTCCATGCACCCACGGGTCAAATAAAACAAAAATAAGGAATTCTTAATTGAACTCCTTATTGCTTTTCCATTTTATTATTTTTTATTTCGTCTCTAACTATTTTCTTTTTATCAATATTTTCTTTTAAAATTTCTAAATATTTTATAGCAAGATTATAATTCACTTTATGCAAATTAGGTTCATAAAGTGAATTAACAAGTTCTTTAGTACTATATTCTTTAATCGTACAAAGTAATAGGTTATCAACTATATCAATACATGAATCAATATCTTTAAACGCTCCTAAATTTGAGGTTAAACTATAACCATTGCCATGAGAAAAATATTGGCTTTCTGCATATATTAATTTATATATTGAATTTTGTTCTTTATTAGAAATATAATCATCAATCATTTCATACACAAACTGATTAATCCCGTTATATCCAAAATAAGAAATTAATGTTTTATCACGTATTTCTTTAAATTCCTTATAACTAAAATTAACATATCCTAAATCATTAAACTCTTCTTCACTTACTTCTTTAATATTTTTATAAATATTTAAATTAAAATGCTTTTGCATTAACTTAAGTTTCCATAAATCTTCTTTAGATATAATATGTTTATTAATAAAATGAAAAGTAGCTATCATTTCGAAGATTGGTTTAATTCTTGATTTAGCATTTTCGGAAAATCCATAACAAAAATCATAAGATAATGCTTCTATTTCTGATCCTATTCTAGAAAAGAACACTGCAGGCAAATATGTATCATTATAAAACTTAGAATAATTCAAGCTAATATTACTTATCAACAAATAAATATTTTCGACTTCATTCACACTACATTTTAGAAACGGATTAATATTATTAGATGAGATTCCAACTAGGTTTGATTCATATTCAAAAGTGTTTTTCTTCATTATTTTTAATGAATCACCATAATATTCATAGGCTTCATTAAAAACATCTTTTAATAATCTATCAATTAAATTTATACTATCATATTTATTTATAAATTCATCACTTAATCTAATATCAGAAATATGACATACTGTGCTTAGTATTTTATATTCAACAAGGTACTCGCTAGCATAACATTCAATCAAATCTAAATAGCTATAATTTTCTTCCAAAAATGCTAAATTTCTATTATCAAGAATTTTTTTATAGCTAGAAGTTGGAAATTCTTCCTTATATAGTATTTTGAAGTCTTCTATATAGTCGCTTGCGTTTTTCTTTATTTCACTTAAATCCAAATATTTACCATCTAAGTCTTTAAATTTCCTATACAAATCTCTTTCGCACATAAAATTAAAGCCTTTTAATAAATATTCTGAATTTTTTAAAACATCAACATTATCATACATTCTAATAACGGCAATATCTTCTATTACTGATCTTGCAAGAAATAATTGTGAAGTTGATATTCTAGAACTATTTTGTAATAGTTCATATAAAATTCCACATGAAAGTGATGTCATATGGAATAGATAAAAATCATAAAACTTTAAAGATGATTCGTCATTGTTATATTTAGATAAGATATCACTATTTAATTGTCTAAATACGCCATATAAATTTATATAATCATTTGTATTCATAAATTATTATCCTTATTTATTAAAATAGCACACTACGCTAAGCGTAGCATGCTATCAATTGAAACACCAAGTACAATAGAAATTGCAACAAGAGTAGGAACAGATGGAATCTTCTCACCACTTTGATAAGAATAAATAAGTCTAGGACTTACTTCAATTTCAAATGCCAATTCTTCAACAGTAATATTCTTACTGGTTCTAGCTTTATAAAAAGCTTCTGCAAAATATTCCTTGTCTAAGTGTTTGTTTAAGTTGTTAGTCATGATTATGTCCTCCTTATATATGACATATTCATATCTAAAAATTCAACCATGTCTAACAATTGTATTTTACCATACAACTTAATAAATTAAAATATCTTAACTTTCGATGTTATAACATAAAACATCATCAGCATTTACTTTATATAATCTACATAATTTTACAAGATTTAATAATGATATATTAGATATTCCATTTTCAATATTCTCTAATAAAGATTCACTTATTCGAGTATTTTCAACAACATCATCTAAAGAAAGATTATTACTAATTCTAAGTTTATTTAATTTTTCACCTGTATCTTTCATATTAACTTTAACTTTCATATATTCACCTTAACTTCGACATTATTTTAAATCTAATATGAACGTAAAAAAATGATCTGTCAGTTCAAAAAAATTATTAGTTATCAAACCTCTATTTCACATATTCCCACCAATTAACTAACCATATACTCTACACTATTAAGTAGATACGAATACATTATCAACCCAAATTAAAAAGCCATTAGAGGTAGGATGTGACTATAGTCTAGAATTTACCCTCTAAATG
>CAVAQB010000099.1:0-15438 GCA_963590725.1 Anaeroplasmataceae bacterium
ATCGCTTCAACGATTGTACAAGCTACGAATGCTGATTGTATTCTATTTGGTTCTCATGCAGAATATGCTGAACAACCTAATGGACGAAATCTGTTTGAATACAGTCAGTATCTTCGTAGAGCAAACATGGGAGGCACAAACTTGTCTACTGCTTTCGACCTCATTACAAAGGTTGGAAAAGAATATGACCGTGTGTTTATTCTTTCTGATAATGAGTGTAACTGCGGTTACCAAGCAGAAGCTTATGCCAAATACATACGTAGAGTAAATAGTCCATATATCTACTCGATTGATTTGGCAGCATACGGTACAATGCCGTTAAAGAACACTGAGAAGGTATTCTATTTTTATGGATACAGTTCTGATTTGTTTACGAGCATTGCGAGCAATGAGTTTGATCCTACTCAGCACATCGAGAAAGTACGAAAAGTGATCATCTGAGGATTCGGGCCGGGATGCTGGCCCACTTCAATTGCATAAGACTCGTAGCTTAACGAGAAAGAGCACTAGATTATTAATCTACACGTGTTGGTTCAAATCCAACCGAGTCTTCACGTGCTGCTAATCACAGCTAGTATTTCTTACCCTATATGATGGAAGTAGTTTGATTAACTACAAGGGAAGAGCTCAATTGATACTTAGGAGAGTGGCCTTAAATGGACGAGGAGGTATCAAAAATCGTGGGGTATAAGTTAACCAAACTTATTGAGAAACGTAAAGTCAAGGCTGATACACACGTCTACCTCTTAAGAAGGAAAACTCAACCAGTGTATTTTTAGGATAGTCATAATACAGTTACTTCAAATTAATATCGGATTTTACTTGCTTAAACTGTGTTAAATTTACTTCTTAAATTTTAAATTCATGAATCCAGCTATTAAAAGAAAACAAACTCTGTTAGTCCAGTGGTTAACTAGAAAAATTCAGTGTAAACATGTAATTGCTGAATCAGGAAGTCAATACTTGTTTATAAGCACTGCTTATACAGGTAAGGTAAGTGTTCGCATCTCAGATCATTTATCTAAAAAGCCAGGAACTATTCATGTAATTATTTCTAGTATTAATCAGGATGTCATAATTAATTATGAAAATTTTATGTGGTCTGGAAAGTTTAGTATAGCTAAACATATTGTTTATACTTTACTAATGACTATTGCTATGCCTGGTGCACGAGCTAATATGCAGGTAATTAAAACTCCTGAGATCACACTTAAGCCTGGTGATACTTTTGAAAAATTCATTGGAAGTTGGGGTAAGCTTGCAGATCCTATTATTAAAGCTAGGAGAAAGCACCCAGAACTTGAATCCGACTTCCTATTATTAGTTAAACAGTCAGTATGTTCTAAAATGGATCATAAAATTCGAGTTTGGCATCAGTTTAAATTAGCACATACCATAATATAATAATGGCATAGTCAAATAAGAGTTACTTCTAATTTACTGATAATTATTTTTTATACTCTTATTATTTACTTGCAAGAACCCAGCTGAAGGAGCGCAACACTGATAAGGTTGATAGTAGGTTCGATCCCTACGGGTTCTACTAATTGCTCTTGTATAATTACATAGAGTTTCGAGACTAGAACATCTTGATATGTCTCTAGTCTTGCGTTTTTAATTTATTTATTTATTTATTAATTTTTAATTTATTTATTTATGTACAATTTACGTATTGAAGTTGGTAAGAAAGTGTATTACAATGTAGAGCTTGGTAATGCTTATTTGAAAGCAGAGTTAACTAAATGTGATCCAGATCTAGCACTAGGTTCTACTTTTACTGATTTATGTTCAGATATTTTTCAGTTTGGGGATTTTGTACCTAGTACAGTTTTGTTTAAAGATGGTAAAGTAGATTTAGATTATTATCTAGATTTTAACTCTATATTTGAAAATATGGATCTTCCTAAGAATGTTAGATGTTGGATTATGAATAATACAGGGGATACTATAGAGACTTTCACAGTATATAATATTGCAGAAGATGAAGATTATCCCGACGATGATGATTTTAAAGCTATAACTCTTGAAGATTAGAAGTCATAGAAGAGTTACTTCGTATCAGGTTTTAATTAGTTTTTGAAACTCTTTTAAATTTACTCTAATTTTCAATGAAAAAGAAAAAGAATCAGACTCGTAAGAAACATATTACTAAAAGAAAAGCAGAAGATTTTTATAACTCATTCAATGAACTTAGATATGATTGGTAGGCTTATTCAAGCCTTTTATGCCGTAAAATCTTTCATAGGAATGACGAAAATCTTTAAAAAGTGGTTTAATCGAAAATGAAAAAGTTTTTAAACATATTTCGGAAAGTGAGATTTACTGATTTCTTATTCGCAATAATTTGTATTATTCTAATAACTTTTGTTTATTTAGATACTAGTATAAATAGAATAACACATTTTACTTATAATAAACATCAATATATCAGGTTTCAGAACATAGGTGTTGTTCATGATCCTGATTGTAAATATTGTTTTGCTTTATATGACTAATTTACAAGAGTTACATCATTTATTAGTACAAACAATAATAGATTTTTATAAAGATAAAGAACTTCCTAAAGGAGCTTATGCTATTGATTTTAATTTTGATGATTTACCTTCATCAATAGAATTTGGTAAATGGCATGCCAGTTCTGATAGTTGGTGCTCTTTAGAAAATGAAAATCTAGAAGTTATTGAAACAAGCATATAATTAATAGTCAAGAAAGACTTACTTCGAATTTGTAATTCCGTTGTTATGGGTTCAAGTCCCATATTATTGCGGGGTGTCTCCCGCATAATTAGCTCAATTGGTAGAGCACGTACTTTTAGTCTTTCTAATTTACTTTAATTATTATATATTTCATTCCCAGTAGTCCCTGAAGTAATTCAAACTGCTGGGCTTAGGTAGGTTTCGTCTAATGGTTTAGGACGCGTGAGTTTTAATACCCTCATTTTAACATTCTCTTTATAAGTAGTCAAAAATGAGTTACTTCTAAATATGCAAAATTTAAGAATCTATCACGAGATTGGGGTTCGAATCCTCAAGCCTACACTTTAGCTGGAAGATACCACCTTATAGGTGCTTAAAGAGTATCCAACTGTCGGATTAGACCAGGAACTCCCCAGGGACGTTGAGTGTTTTTGAAGATGGTATAAAAGAGGGAGGTGACTACCTCTATAAAAATTGTTGGTCGATTCCCCTGCTCGGGTAGAGTAAGTCTGCTATGACTTTTATAACTAGTAGCTGCTTGCATTTAAGCTGGATTTTTAGTTACTGTTTTTCAGATAAAACAGAAACAGTTTCTAAGGGTAATTGCGCTTTGTCGACTTCGCAAATTACTTAAGGAGATGTTGTTGTTTAGTATAAGGAATTGAATCCTCTTTATGCTAAATGACTTACAAGGGATAGTAGGTTCGACTCCTACTTTCCTTTCTAATTTAATCAATCAAATTATGAATAAACATTTAAGATTCGACAAGTATACCTCGATAGAGAATACTTATCAAACTCCGTACATGCAAAAAGTAGCACAACATGTTCCAGAAGATGTACTATGGGATGTTACGGAGAAAGTTCACGGTGCAAACTGTAGTTTTATTACTGATGGTAATACTGTAGAATTTGCAAAACGATCTGGTATTGTAGAAGAAGGTGAAGGATTCTTTTGTTACTCTGTAGTACTTGCAGAAATACAACAGAAGATTCTTGATGCTTACAAATATGTTAAGGAGTTATATAATTCAGATGACAAACCTGTTGTTCTAGTACAATTTTATGGAGAATTGTTTGGTGGATATTATCCTCATCCAGAAGTACCAAGAGATTCTCGATTTGCAGCAATTCAGAAAGGTTTGTATTATGCTCCTTATCAATCTTTTTATGGATTTGATATAGCTATTTGTCATGGCGATGATAAAGAAGCTATGCGTACTTGGTTGAATCCAGACCAGGAAGCAGATGTGTTTGAAAAGAATGACATTTTCTATGCTAAAAGTCTATTTAGAGGTACATTGCAGGAATGTCTAAAATTTAACAATGTATTTCAAACTCATATTCCTGAATGGTTGGGATTTCCACCAATTGAAGACAATATCTGTGAAGGTGTTGTACTCAAACCAATGATTCCTCAGTTCTTCAATAATGGAGATCGTATTATTCTTAAGAATAAGAATGAACGATTTGCTGAAAAGAAGGGAGAACATAAGCACAAAGAAATTAAAGATGTGCCTGAGGATGTTCAGAATATGAATGCAGTGATTGCAGACTACATTACTGAAAACCGATTGTGTAATGTTATTTCACATGAGGGTGAATTTGATATGCCAAAAGCGTTTGGCAAGCTGATGAAATTATTTACTGAAGACATTCTCAACGATTTCTGTAAAGAACATCTTGCAGAATGGAATGCTTTGGAAAAAGCAAGCCAGAAGGCTGTAACTAAATTTATGTCTAGCAGTGCTGGACAAGTAATTAAATCCCATTATGGGATTCGCTGAAAAAGGGGCTAGAGTAAGTATTTTCCCCACCACAGCCCCTGAACCCTATAAATTAAGCAGTTCAACAACAGCAGGCGGACACTGCGGGTGACAGACCACGAGGTAATTCTCAAGGAGTGGTGTAGTGGGGAAGTTATAGGTTTTAGATGATCACCTAATAAAGTGTTATTGAAAATCTAAATTATAATATTATAATCTTTTAAATTTATTTTTCAAAATTATGGCAAATTCTATGTTTTCTAATGTTATCAACAAGATGGTTTCTAACTTCGTTCCTCAGGAGGATGCAAAGGCTCGTATTACCCTTCAGGGTTCTATTGTAGTACTTACTCAGACTCCTAATGGTAAGGAGTGGGTTGATAAGGATGCTAATGTTTATCCAGAGGAGATGATCTCTGATTTCCCAGTATTTACTATTGCTAAGCCTATTGCACAGGTTGTAGTTGGTGATATAGTAAAGCTGACCGAGTCTACCTTTGCTACTGTTACTTCTGTAGCAGATGGTAAGGTTGAGACCCTTTCATTTGGTGGCCAGCATCGTCAGGCTAAGGCATTTAAGGATATGTTCATCGGTCAGGCAACTGTTCGTGTAGTGGTTAATCCACTTGCAGGTGTTGTTGGTGGTGATAATACCAATGCTCTTATGATGTTGTCTCTTCTTGATAAGGATTCAGATGATAAAAATGATCTCATGAAGACCATGATGATCTCATCTATGCTTACTGGTGCAGGTCAGAATCCACTTGGTGATCTCTTTAAGAATCCAATGGCCCTTATGATGCTTATGAAGGGTGATGGTGGTTCTGTTCAGGACCTCCTCATGATTCAGGCTATGCAGGGTGGTCTGGGTAATATGTTTGGTATTGCCTCTGCTACTGCAGCTCCAGCTGTTCAGGGCTAAAATAATAAGGCCCCTTTCCAGAAATGGAGAGGGGCTTAATTTTTTTTAAATAACCAATGGTTTACACAGATAGTTATGATTGCTGTTACGAAGCAGTAGGAGTTGCAGGAAATAGCTTAAAAAGACTTGATGTACCAGTACAGACTGTACTAGGTCATTATGCTTGTTATGCTTCAATTTATAGACAAATAAAAGAATATAAGTATGCTGATGTTACTTATAGAATCTATATTCCTGCAGAAGATATACAAGATCTTCCTTACAACCTTTGTACAAAAACTGAAACCAAGAAAATTTTAAGGTGTCTGCAAAAAACTGTAGACTTCTCGTATAAATTTTCAAAAGCTGTTTATAAACAAGGAGAATATGCTACTCGAAATATAAATTATACTGTATTAATAGTCAGAATTATTGGAAAAGCTCCTCAGCATATTTGGCTAACATCTATGTTAAGAGCCCTTTATGAATGGCCTTTTAATATTGCAGCTAAAGAAGCTTGTGAATTGCAATCTGAATTAAAAGTAGTTGATGGTGTGGACTTATCTAAAGTAAATTGGATTAATCTATATCTAACTATTTCTGCACAACTAGGATGTGAAGGTCTACATGGAATGGCAAGTTGGGAAAAACAACCAAATGCTAAAACCTACCATGAATGGAAGCAAAAAATAGCTTCTCTTCGTAAAGGAGATACTGTGATAAATCAAATAAGCCAAATTCGTAAGATACCTAGACAAACTGCTCAAAAATTTTATATTTTTAATGAAGAAACTTACGATGAAGGGGTTGAAAGCAGAGCTTCTAAATATGTAGCAGCATATAAAGATAAACTAACATGGAAAAAATAAAAATTTATGTTGTCGGAGGGGATACTGATTATGCGAATTGGATTCGCAATTCAGAATTAGTAGATAGCCCAGAAGATGCAACAATTGTTTTGTTTACTGGAGGAGAAGATGTGGATCCTTCCATTTATGGAAAGAAGAAACATGCTAATACTTTCAGTAACCTTGATAGAGACTTAGAAGAGAAGAAAATCTTTGATTCTATGCAGCCTCATCAATTAGCTTTAGGAATATGTAGAGGATCTCAATTTCTCTGTGCTTTAAATGGAGGAATCTTGATTCAAGATTGTGCAGGACATGCACGTTGGGATACTCATAGTATTACAAATGGTGAAAAAATAACAGAGATTACTTCTACTCACCATCAAATGCAATATCCTTGGACTATTAATAAAGGAGATTTTGATATTCTGTATTGGGCAGCACCATCAATATCTCATTATTATGAAGGGGATGGTGTAGAAGGAGTCCCTTCTGAGCCTGAAATTGTACTCTATCATGTAGGAGGTAATCCTAAATGTCTAGCTATTCAAGGACATCCAGAAATAATGCGAAAGGATGCCCCAGTTATTGAAATATTAAATAATTTAATTGAATCATGTCTAACAGACGACCTTTAGAAAACATTACAATTGGAACTGATCCAGAGTGTTTTATTTTTAACACACGTACTAACAAAGTAAAATCAGCAGTAAAACTTATTCCAGGAACTAAAGAACATCCACAGAGAATTCCTGAGTTAGGTCCAGGATTTGCTATTCAAACTGATAATATTCTTGCTGAGTTTAATGTACCTCCAGTAGACAATGTAAATGATTTTGTTTCCAATATTAACAAGATGAAGGATTATATCCGAAATTTTGTTAAGGAAATTAATGCAAATTATGATATTCTTTGTGCTGCCTCCCAAAATGTATCGAAAGGTGAGTTGAGAAGTAAGCAAGCAAAAGAATTTGGCTGTTCTCCGGATTATAATATATATACGGGTATGCCAAATCCTCGTCCTGCAGCTGCAGATACTACCAATGTCAGAAGTTGTGGATTCCACATTCACTGTGGTTATGACAATCCAGAAATTGATAGATCACTTAGAGTATTAGCTTATTTCGATGCATTTATTGGAGTTCCTTCTGTTTTAATTGATAAAGATTCTCAGCGTAGAACTCTTTACGGTAAAGCGGGATGTTTTAGACTCACTCCTTATGGTTTTGAGTATCGTACACTATCTTCATACTTTATGAAGGATGACGAACATCTTCGTTGGGTGTTTAATCAGGTTAAGAAGGCTATTCGTGCTTATAACGATTGTAAGAATATTCCTCCAGCAGATTTGATACAGCAAGCAATTAATGAAAATGATGAAGAATTAGCTGAAAAACTTTGTCAAGATTATAATCTTTGTAGTGTCTTTCCTGGAGAATAATAACTAAATACTTAATAGAATGTGTGGTTTGTTTGCAATTATAAACCACCACAAAAGACAGTTAGATAAAAGAGCATTTATTACTCTTGGTTGTGCTAACGATAGTCGTGGTGGTGATGCGTGCGGTATAATGATTGACCGCCAAGTTGAACGTGGAACTGCTAAGGAAGATCAATACTTCCAAGAGTGGTTCTCTAAATCTAAACTTCTTAATGATACTGAAAAATGTTATGTAGCTTTAGGACATTGCCGTAAAGCCTCTGTTGGAGGTACGGCTCCTGAAAAAGCACAGCCAGTAGTAATTAATGACAATGAAGGTAATATGCTATTTTGTCTAATACATAATGGCACTATTTACAATTATAAAGAGCTAGCTACTAAGTATATCCCTGAAATTGATATTAAGGATATGACTGATTCCCAAGTAATGGCTCAAATTTTCTTTTATAAAGGGTATGATGTTTTAGCAGAGTACAACGGTGGCGGAGCGTTCATTATCCAAGATTACCGAGTGAACAAAACTTTCGTGTTTAAGGGGGAATCCATTGGATCCTTAACAACAGGTGCTAAACCTGTCGTAGAAAGACCATTATATTTCGTACAAACAGGGAAGAGTGTTATATTTTCTTCAATATATGATATTTTACATGGATTATATTGGGGATTTGTAACATACGACGTCCCTTCCAATGTGTTAATGCAGTGTGATGGTGAAACTTTGTATAAGGTAAAAGAGTACGATAGAACGAAGCAATACGGATGTAAATTTTATGCTAAATCTTCTACTCCTACAAGTAATGCTAAAATTATTAGTGAGTATTATGAGTCTCTGTATGAAGATTTCCCGAGATACTATTCAGGTGTAGCTAAAGTGGATTTTGATTCCTTTACAGGCACCTATATTAATAGTGATACTCAGGATGAACTTCATGGGATTGTATACATTAGTAATTTAGGTTATATTTCTAAATATGCTACAGGTTTTAATACTCCATATTATTTTTGGGAAGGTATTATGCTTAGCGGAGAAAATGCTTATACTGCAGTAAGAGATTTTCACGCAGCTAAACAACCTGCAGCACTGGTACTTAATTTAGCTAGAAGACTTTCTTGTAATCCAGTAGTTATTAATAAAAGGTATTGTACCTACACTGCTAATAATAAGAGAGTTTATTGCACTGATGATTATTCTTTCCCATTGACGAATGTGGAATTAGTATTTAATAATCGGGGTAAAGTTGTTGTCACTTATGAAGATACAGTTGTTGACCCATTTGTGCCAGTAAATTTAACAAAAGAAAAAGTTAATGAGATTGTAAATTATGTTAAAGATAGTATTCGACGAAAGCTCGCATGAGTGGGTAAATAGTTATAGAGGCCAACTTATTCGTGGAATAGTATATTGGGATGATAGAGTAGCTGAATGGGGATATTTTAATCCTAAAATAGAAGATTATCGTATCGTTGAAACTCCTAACTATGGAACAGTTAATGTTTTAGTAAGGAATTGTCAGAAACCTATTTATTTTAATAGAGCTAGAGGAGTATATTCTACCATAGAGCCAGACAATGAAATAGTGTTTGCTCATGGAGGATTTCCTTATTCATTTGACCGATATTATTCCACTAGATATCTAGAAGAGATGTTTCAAGCTAAACAACATTCGGAAGAAAAAACAATATTTAATTATATTGAAGAACTTCCTTATACATTTGGTTTAGAATTTGAAACATCTGCTGGATACATACCAGAAGAAGAACTTTATCGTGTAGGACTAATACCTTTACGAGATGGATCAATTACAGGGCTTGAGTATTCTACCATCGTACTTGGTGGTAATAAAGGATTAAATCTTCTAAAAGAACAAATTGAAGTTCTTAAAGAATATACAATCTTTGATAAAGAATGCTCACTTCATATACATATAGGATCATTTGCACTATCTCCTGAGATACTGCTTCGATTAAACAACCTATTTGCAGGGTCTGACATAGATTATTATGTCGTGCCTTGGGCATTTCAAACTAGCCAGTATAAAGCCAATGGCAAAGACTACTGCAAGAAGAACCTGCCCTTTAATACATTTGATCGTCTATATAGTACATTAGTAGGTCGACCATTTTATGGTGATTTATTCCAACCTCATCCATCTGATACTAGTGGAGATAGAAAATGGAATATAACAACTCGCTATAAAGCACTTAACTTAGTTAATGCTATATGTTATAATAATGCTAAAACAGCAGAGTTTCGATTCCTACGTCCAACTTATAATTTCGATAAAATTCTTGTCTGGTTATTTGTACTTGGAGCTTTTGTAAAATATGCAGAAACCAAAACTGTCAAAGCTATTAAGAATATTTCTATTAAGCGAATTATTCAAACAGTATATTCTGCAGAATTAGCCAATTTGCTTCTTAGAGCTCTTACTCTTCAGAGAGAAGTTGTTCAAACGCAAACCTTAGTAAGAGATTACTATGGTATGCGTGTAGACATTGAAGACCAGATTCTTACTTATAAAAATTTAAGTAAGAATCAAAAATATTTTTATTAATTGTGGATTAGCTATATAATTATTTTGGACTAATCTAGTAAACAGCTATAATTGTTTTTAAAAATGAAAAAACTCTATCCAGAAGGTAAAAATCCATTTGCAGGTAAATCATTGGTAAATTTTAAAGAAACTTTTACTTATCCTAAGGAGGGTAAAGTAAGATTCCAAATTCAGCTTGATAAGAATGGCCAGGTCTATGAGATTCGTAGATCTTTTGCCCAAATTGTTAAGGATTCTGAAACTAAGAAACGTTTTGTAAAAGTAACTCTTGGTGAACGACCACAGCATTTATTTGGAATAATTAAGGGACGACCATTTGAACATGCAATTCCTTGGATTCAAGACTATATAGAGAATTATGTAGAAACTGATGAATAGTACTTATAATTAAAGAGGCTTTAAGCCTCTCATTCCCAGTTAGCTCAGTCGGTAGAGCATCACACTTTTAATGTGGGTGTCACGAGTCCGAATCTCGTACTGGGGACTAAATTCTTCCTCATTTTAAGATGATGTTTAATTTAATGTACTTACAATCATGAAAAAAGTTGTAAACTTAATGAAAAAGATGCTTAAAAAGTATTGTAACAATATGTATAGTTTATATGGTCCTTGTTACAATGCAGGCGTCAGTCCATGTATTTAAATCAATTAACTTAGTACAGCGTATGCTGTGCTGAGTTATTTAAAATGCCCTGATAATTCAAAGGATAGAATCTCAGATTTCTAATCTGATCATCAGCGTTCGAATCGCTGTCGGGGTACTATATAAAATAAAACCTTAAATTATAAAATGGCGGATAAATTAATAAAAAAGGAAAATACTTAGGATTCTTAGCAAACAGGTAATTCAGATTATTCCATAGATAATGGAACTCTATTCTATAATATGATTTATGATAGTAATGGAGAACCTGTTAGAGGAGAAAATCCTGACGGCTCTTGGATAATGCGAATACGTAATGCAGATGGCACTACAGATTGGGTTAATGACAAAGGGCAAACACTAACTCCTTCTAATGTGTTAGAAGAAGTATCTGTTACTCCTAATAATGGAAAAATAGATGATGAAGGTAATGAATATGACAAAGAAGGCAATCTAACTAAAAGAGCTAGTACTATATCTCCAGATAATAGAAATTGGGCAGAAAAAAATATAGTTAGCCCTGTACAAAACTATTTCTCCGAATTAAACCATACACTAAATACTGGAGGAGTTCCTGGAGGTAAATATACTATGCCTGCTATAGGTTTAGCTTCTTTAGCAGGCTCTGATGCAGTTCTAGGAGCCGTAGATTATGCTGCAGCTCCTATAGCTAAATGGCTAGCTGCTAATCCTATTACAACCAAAGTAATAGGAGCAGGAATAGAAAGCCCTTTTATAGCAGATGTTATAAATAGAAGAGTTGTAAATGGTTAGAATCCTACATATGGGCAAGGAGATAATATACTTAGTTCATATGTACTACCTGCAGCAGAGGATCTTATGGACGCCAGCGTGTTAGTATCAGGAGCCTCTAAAGTTCCTACAGCAGTTACAAATGCTTGGAATGCAGGAAAATCTTATTTACAAACCTCACCTACACTAAATAAAATAATGGCTGATTATAATGTAGGTAAACTTAAATATAGCAGTCTAGATACATTTAAAAAAGTAAATGAAATTGTAAAAAATTCTGAAAATCCTGTAGAAGCTGCCAAGGCTATATATGAAACATTTTAGGCAGCAAAAAAAGGATCAGGACCTGCATATAATATAGGAAAATTTGTAGGATTTGAGAAACAGCGCTGGACCCCAAATAGTCTTATAGAAAGAGCTAAACAAGTCACTTCAGAATACATTAATAAACATGTATCCGTTCCTTTAGATAGCTATGCTGCAGATTTATAGCATCAACAAAGTAATTTACAAAGTGGGGCTCCCATTAGACAATATTAGGGGCTTTTTCCAGAAAAGACCCTATATGATTATAATACTAATAATGAAGTTCCTAGAATTTCTAAAATAGATTGGGAAAAAATTCCTTACAAGGAAATTGCTAATTTACCTGACAATGCTTTAGGCAGTATGCCTAGATCTTTAATTATAGAAAGAGAAGGAAAACCTGTTGTAGAAACAGTTTAGGGATACACACCTACATTTACAAATGGTGATTATAACCTTGTATTATTTTCAGATAATCCTGAAGTAAGAACTTTGCAAGGTTCATTATCCTCTAGTAAAGCTAATACAACTGCACTTATGACTCCTAATGGTAAAATGGTACAGACTCCTCAAAAGTATATAGTAGCAGAACGGCAAGTTCCTCAAGAATATATTGACGGACAACTTAGTAACTCTAATTATATAGTACAAAGATATGGAGGAGCAGATAATGTAGTTTCCTATGGTTCTTCTAAATTAATTACTGATTAGGGAGCTCCTCATGTATCAGGAGATTAGGATTTTTATATTACTAGAGAAGCTTTAGAAAAATATGTAAAACCCGAAGTAGCTTCAGGAAAATCTATACATGTAAGTAGTGATGGACCTGCAGGCAGAGAAAGTCGATATACTATAGTCATGGATGGAAATAAATATGGTTCCGATGTAGGGGATCATAATCATCCAGCAAGAATAGACTTTAATATAATTGATAGAGATGTTTTAAATGCTGCTAATGGGTCAAAAGAAAGTAGAGCTGTTCAAATCTTTAGACAATTATTTCCAAAAGAATATAAAGAGGAAGTTTTAAGAATTAAAGGAAACCCTACAGCTGTTATGTAGATTCCTTTTACTAATGAAGAACTTTTTGCCAAAGCTAGAGAAAATCAAGATATATTATCTATCTTAGATTCTTTTGAAGCATCTGGATTAAATGCTATGGAATCTGGCAATAAACACATTGGAAGATGGCCAGAATTAATTTTGGGTAATAATCCCGATGCTATGGATAAAGCCATTCGACAGTATGCTAAAATGCAATATGGACCAGATGCCTAGTTACCTACATTTGGTTTAGAAGCTTTTTAGGATGAAGCTGCTAACTTAGAACTTCTTAAAAAAATTAATTTCCCTGGTAATATAGAACTTATAGCTAAAAGTCCTGAAGCTACTAGAAATGCATTTAATTTAATGTATGTTTAGGAAAGTGGTTTTACTAGAAATTTCAACTATAACCCAAGCCTAGGAGCTTTTGCAGGAACTCATCGTAATTCTATTTATAATGGACTTACACAGTTTTCTAATGTAACTGATAAAGGTGGTACTGCTGGAGGAAAAGGTTTGGATGTAGTATCTGGTGGTATTAGTCGTCCTGCTACTTATATAGGGAATGTGCAAAAACGGACTGCAGTAGATGGTACTGGTAAAGCTTTAGAAAATGGAGGTTTCCAACCTCTAAGAGACATGAGTTAGTATAAAACTCCTACTGAACTCTGGGAAGTCCTAGATAGAGAGTTAGGTGGAAATATACCTATAACTATCAACCAAATAGAGGAATTAAATAAACTAGGATATCATATTCCTACAGATGGATCAGTTAATACCTTACGAGAGGCTTTACTTCTTAAATATGAAGGCAGTCACATGTTTGAGCCTGAGGTTCAAAAATATATTAATACAACTTGGCCAGATTTAATGTCTAGGGATGTATATGATTGGACTCCAGACTCAGGATGGTCCTAGGGTAGTTATGGTTCAGGAAAATATAGAGAGGTGCTAGGACAACCTACTGAAGATAAAGTAGCATGGACTTATGGAAACAATGCTATGATGTCTACAGAAGGAACTCGTAATGCAGTATTCCCCCCTCCTTCAAAATCTTGGGCACCTGATGAATATTAGACTAGGACTTACGATGATTCAAGAAGTATATATGCTCCTTCTCTTGATTTTTTATAGAATAATTCAAATTTAATACAAAATCTAGCTTTAAGAAAAAGTAGAGAAATAAATCCTTTACTTAAAGATGCAAACAATGCTTATCATAATATAGCCTTTCGTAGTTCTTTAACTTAGCCAAAATTTCCAATGACAAATACTAGCTTAATATTAAATCCGTATGATTTTTGGGCTACAATGAGAAAAGATGCATAGAATGAGGGGGTAGCTGTACTTACTAAACCTAAGGATAATCCTATAGCTCTGAGTATTGCCTTAGGGCAACCTATTGTATATGGAGGAATGGGTTTTGGCACTTATGCTTTAACAAAATGGTGGGAAGAACATCAGAAAGCACAAGCAGTAGACGATCAAAATCTTGCTAATTTAGTTTAGAATTATAATACATTAGAAAAACAATTACAAACTAGACAAATTACTTCTGAACAGTTCAATCAACAAGTACAGTAGTTAATACAAACTTATTTAATTGGAACTTATAAAGATAAAGATTTCTCTATAACTGAATATGAATCAGACTTAAAAAAACTACTGAATGGTTTAAAAAATTATGAATATGATGACTATTTAAAAGAAAAAGGTCTTTTCATTAACAAAAATGCCAAAGGAGGAGTTATTAATACACCTAAAAAATATTTAATTTACTTTAAAAATGGCTGATAAATTAATAAAAAAAAAAGTAATTAGGAATCTAATTCCACAAATTAGACTACAGATAATAATTATCTCTATTTTGATAAAATTTATAGTCAAGATGGAGAACCTCTTACGTTATAGAATCCTGATGGAACTCAATTAACTCCATTTCATAATGCAGATAATACAATTTCTTGGATTGATAGTAATGGACGAGAATTTATTCCTTCTAATGTTACTATATTACCAGAGATAGAGGTTAACCCATAGGTTAATGGCACTATAACTAGAACAGGAACTGTTCAAAAACCTGATGGAACAGTAGAAGGATTTGTAGGAGCTGACGGAAAAATTCATTAGATTCACAATGAAAAACCTTTAGGATTAGTAAGCCCCGAATTTGCCCTACTAACATTACCAAGAGCTGCAGCCAATGGAGCTTTAAACCTTACTACGTAGGAAGCTCGTGAATTTGTTCCTACTATGATAGGAGCCTATAAAAATGGCACTTTAGCTAAAATTGGTGCTGATATGGCAGTAGGTGGATTAGGAGCACATGTAATAGATAATGCTTCTAAAAGTATCTATGGTAAAACTTGGGGAGAAGAATTAGCCAGCGAGACTGGTTTACCTACAGTGTTAACAGATTTTACTAATCCAGGATGGTTTACAAGTTCTTTAGCTAGACCACTAACACCCTTAGCTGATTTTATT
>CAVAQB010000100.1:0-14999 GCA_963590725.1 Anaeroplasmataceae bacterium
GTCAAATCCTAGTTTTCGGATAGAACGAAGTACTTTACGTTTATTAACCTTATTATATTTCTTTCTAGAAGTAGTAATACAACCATATCCTAACTTATTTTTAAGAGAATATGGATTAGGTTTAATATTTTCAAATAGTTCCATTTAATAGAGTTGTTATATAAACAGGATAACCGTTGTTTATAATATACACTTTTATTCCTAGACAAACAGTTAAGAATAAACAAATTCCTACTATCCAATAATAAATTTTATTATTCATAGTTTTAATTCAATTTGATGTAATTGCTCCATTAATTCTTGATGTTCTCTATGAGCAGTATAAGCATCACATAGTATAGCTGCCCATATTGCAAGCACTATACCAATAAGAAGTGAATCAGTCATTTTTATAAACTTTATTATACATATACTCAGGAACAAACCAACAATCATTGATTACTCCTGCATATTTTGTAGAATCCTCTATAGAATGTCCTAAGAACACTTCTTTTTGGTAATTAGGTAATTCCATAAAATCTTGGATTTCTGGCCAAGTTACTAAAATATATTTTTCCATATTAGCCTATATCTCTAAATTTAAAACATTCTCCACAACTACATTCTACTTTACCTACAGTACCTATTCCTAGGGGAGTAAATTTATAAGTAAGACTTGCAGTTAAATGTGATTTCTTATGCTTTTTATACCATTTATCAATAGCCTCTTTTTCTGAATTAAAAATACCAAAACCATTATAAAGACGTTCTTCAATTTCTTTCTTTTCATTTAATAGTGATTGGTATTCTTTGTTGCCACTAATGATATTGGTATACTTAGTTTTCCAATAAGCTACCTCTTCTTCTTGCATCTTGAATTTCATTTCAAGAGCTTTACAGAGTTCCTTAATCGGAGGAATAGTAACCATATTGCCTTCAGAATCACATTTATAAATTGTATTATTCATTGTTTTTTAATTTATCAATTATATACCTAGCACCATCAACAAACGCTATTCCTGCAATTACTTGAGTATTTAAATCATTTGTTGTAATGTGTGTTTTAATATAATCAAGAGAAGCTGGATTAAGTCCAAATTCTAATTCTTCCAATTTATTCATATACTAATTCACTTAATGTTGCACTTGCTTGAATATATGCATCTTCAAAAACTTCTTTAGAAGAAGGAGTTAATCTCTTTAAAGAATCTAAAGACCTTTTATGATGTGATATATAAGCAGGTATTATACTTACTACTATTTCTGTAACAAAGTCTTCAAGAATGTCTTTAATTTTAATGTATTCATCATAGACTTCATCATAATAATAGGTTTTTGGTTTTAAATCTTCCATATCTTAATGTTTAAATTTATGTGCTACACAACCTCCATTACATTGTTGTAAAAAGTATTTGCAATCCATACAACCAGTATTTCTAAGAGATTCAAATTTTGTTAAACCTTCACATTTTAGAAAGTTTGAAAATCTATTATAAGGAATTATTTCTCCTTTTTCATCAAATATATCAATAGAATTATTTCTATATTGATTACAATGTACTAATTTAAAATTAGAAAGAACTAATGCGGAACATCCTCCTATACTTTTACATTGATTAATATGATATGAATTTGGAAAAGGAGACAATATATTATGATAACCTACTTCAAGCATTTTTTCAATAATGTCATCTGTTAGAAAACATCTAGGATAGGAATGATCCCATCCCCAATTATAATCAGAATGTTCTATAGCAAAATCCAATATCTTATTTAATTTATCTTGCATTTCTTTTCGATATTTAAAAATATCTAAAGTGCAGTCTATAGTTAAATTAAATTTAATAGATGTATCTAATTTAACTGAATTTTCTTGTACTTCTAATATTTTTTCAAAAAGTTTTTGTTCATCAGTTTCCTTTCTTATTACAATTTCTGTTGAAAATTCTTTAAACTTAGAACAAATATCAGGATCTAACGGAGTATTTACAAAATTAAAATTAAAATTAATACCTGTAGATTCATCTAAATCTATAGACAATAATTTTTCTTTTTCTAAACCGTTAGTAAAAAGAGTTTGTCTTTTAAATTTACCTATTGCATAATTCCATATTTCAACAAAATCTGGATGAAGCGTTGGTTCACCTCCCATAACTCGGAGTTTTGGAACTTTATGTTCATGTAAATAATCTATCAACTTCTTTATCTTTTCGGTATCCATATCAAGTTCAGGATTTCTTGTTTTTTTATTAAAACACCAAGCACAAGAAGCATTACAATTTTCTGTTAAATAAATTCTTACATTATTCATTTTGTCTTGAAGCTTTTACTGCAAGTTCATCACATAGATTATTCCATTTAGTTTCTTCAGAACTATCTTTTTGATGACCTCTTACATGTTTAAATTGTATATTACTACATAAATCTAATACTCTTTGAAATTCCTTATCAAAAAATTCCCAGAGTTTTGCATTCTTTTTTCTTTTCCAACCAAGTGAAGCACACCCTATGCAATACATGCTATCTGAGATAATAGTCAAATTATCTATTGGAGCTTTAATACATTTTAATCCAATAATAATTGCCATCATTTCCATTTTATTATTTGTTGTATGTTTCACTTGTTTAGAATACTTTAATATAGGTTCGTCATCTTTAAGAAATATAAATGCAAAACCTCCAGAATCTCTTGATGAACTATAAGCACCATCTGTTATTAATTTATAATTAGCCATAAATATTTTCATTAAAAAAGGCTGGATTCCATTTCTGAAATCCAGCCTAACTGTAACCCTAACACCGCTCCTACCTCATTACAAGGATGGCTGTTCGGATATTAAACCTACTCAGGGTTTGTGGTTTGATTACATTACTATAAACCCTTTTTCATTTTATTTAATGTGTCACTTGATTCTTCGTAAAATCTATCATTATTATCAATTATACCTAAATTCCATAATGTTTGTATAAAACGAACATCAGGATTTTTATCAATATAATCAATGATTTGACTGAGAATCAATACATTATTATATTGTCTGTTTGTCATTGCATTACTGTAAAGAAATTAGGATTTGCTGCAATTGCTGCATTATATGCATTTTCAGTTTGCTATCCCCATTTACCATCTGTAGATACTCCTAAAGCTTGTTGAAGCATTTTAATCCTTTTAGTATCTTGAGGAGAGAAACCATGAGATTGAGCATAATAATCAAATATATTAGTACCCATATCAGCTGCTTGTGCAGCATCAGCTCCTGTATTATATCCAATCTGTCTATTACCATCAGAGGTGAAAACTAATCCATTACTACTTTGGTAATATTGACCAGGTTTTAACCAAGTTCCTGTTTGTTCATCATAGAAATTAGTATTACCAAATCTATCAACACCATAACCTGATGTTTGATCTACCCAATTTCCATTTACATTCTGTTGCCAACCTTCTGGAGTCCAACGATATTTAGAACTTGATCCTAAGTTCATTTTTTTCTTTGCTTTTTTTGCTGTTTCTTGGGAATCATCTGATAAAGCAGAATAAATACCATAAGCTCCACCTAAAAATGGAAGAGTATAAGCACCTGTTTCTATAGCTTTAAATGCTTTAGGATTTTTAACTGTCCAATCAACAGCTTTATCCCAAGCATTTTTAAAAATTCCTTTCTAATTAGGATATAATTCTGCTAATCTCGCTAATTCTAAATCATATGCATTATTTGCTCTTGCGATTTCATTTCCAATTCTTTGTTGTGCAGATTTAGATGCATTTTTCTTAATTAACGATCTAGTTTCACTATTTATAAAAGGCATTATTATAGCTTCTTCATTACCTGGATTAAATATATGACCGAAAGCATGATTAGCTAATTGTTCCCCATTTATAGTTTCACCTTCTCTTTTATAAAGATTTTCTAAAGATTCTTTTTGTGTATTTTTAAATTCTTTATATTTATTAAGAAAAGATTTAGCTTTTGTTTTATCTTTTCCTGCTCTTTGTTTAATAGCAGCATTAACCAGTTTATCTAATATTACATCTTGTTCGTAAGAAGATTTTTTATTTGTTATATTTTGAATAGTTTCCTATAACTATTTTCCTAATCTTTCTTCAGCTAATTTCCTTTCAGCTTGATTAGAGCTACTTCCTATAAGTTTTGTTATTGCTGGTTTTATTAATTTTTCTATACTCTCGTTAAATTTTCCCATAATTATTGTACTACATATTCTCTAAGTTGATTATAAGTATTATTATCTATTTTATTTTCTTCTCCTGCGATAGAATTAAAATCTTGATTTGACATTCTTCCAAAAAGAACTCCAGAATCTGAATCTGATTCAAACTATTTAAGCATGTTGTTTTGTTGCTAAGTTTCATACTGATTTTGTACTTTATAATCTTTATAAAGACCTTCTCCTACGGCTCCTGCAATAAGTCCAGCATTAACCCAACCATTATTAGCAAGTTCTAAAGCTCTAGCAGTTTTTTCACCTACATTTATGTTATGTTTACCAATTATATGTAATCTACTAAGAGGATTTTTTGCATTTTTTAAATATTGAGTAGCTGAATACACATCATTTACAGCAGGACTAACTCTATTCAATTCATTTATTGCTTTCTATGATTTTGTTAAAGCAGGTCTTCTGAAAACTTTTGAAGTAACTTTGTCTATTAACCCAACTTTATTATTACCTAATGCTTTGTTTAATGTTTTTAAAGATCTTAATCCACTTGTCAGAGGCATCAATCCCATTCCTACTGAAAGTGCAGCATCTGTCCAATCACCTCTAGCTGCAGCTAATCCTGCATCTCCTAATGATAAAAGTGTTCCTCCTATAGGTATAGTATACAATCCTGTACTAAGAAGACTTGCTGCTGTTCTCCATCCTGAATCTTTAGAAACATTTGCCGCATCAAATCCTGCATCTAATAATCCTTGAATAATTCCGTGATTTTTTATTTTATCTCCAAGAGATTCATTAGAATTACCGTATCTAAGTTTAGATAATTCTTTATCTCTGTTTATTGAATCATATTTATTTTGTTCACTAATTTTTAGACCAGTGTCAAAATTTCTCCAAACTCCATCTTTTGATGCAAAATAGGATTTTCCATCAACTTGTTTAACTTTGGTGTTATGATCAGTTGAATTCAATCTCCATTTTCCTACTTTATCTTTAATTAAACCTGAACGCATAGCGTTATCTTCTAATGTAGTATTAACAGACTAACCGTGTTTCGTTTTCCAATCTACATAAGATTTATCAAGACCTCCAGATACAGAACCTACTTTAGTAACTGAACCATCAGTGTTGTACTAATAGTAATTTCCATTTTGACCCAAAACTCTATTTCCAGGTTTAACCATAGATCCATCCTATCTATACCATCTTCTTTTTTGTTTGTTATAAGTAAAATTAGCCATACTTTATTTTTATTAAATTTTAATTATAGTTGTACTCTCATCCAGAATCGAACTGGAATAATTGGTTTAGAAGACCAAGGCTTTATCCGTTAAGCTATGAGAGCATAAAATCTACTCAATACAGATGTGTACCTATATTAAGTAGATTTGTAAATTTACATATAATTCATCAACTATCCAATTTTATAAATCTAAATTATCATAATATCCCATTTCTAAATCTACTCTACCACCATAATAGTCTTTAACACGATATTGTGTAGCAGAAATTATTTTAAGTTTATTAATTCCTCGAAGAACTTCAAAAGCTACCTCTTGAGGATAAACTTTATAAAGTATGGAAGATAAACTTAGATAATCACAAGATTTATAATAATGTTCAGAATAATCTAAAATTGCATTAAATATATATAGCCAAAGAATTATCTTTTTGTATTCATAAGTAGGACGTAGAAATCTAAACTCAATAGTCTTATTTACTCGATAACATAATGCATTCATAAAATTACACCAAAAATAACGAGTATTTATATTCCATTTACGTTTTCTTTCTATATCATCAGGATGTGGTTGTGTAAAACTTCCCATAAAATTTCTTTTTACAAGACCTTTATACATTTCTTCAAAAGAGAAATATTCAGGAAGTTTTTTACAATAATCTTTACCATTCTCTTTATATTGAGAACTCTTAAAACTATATAAAGGAATAATATTCTCTATTTCTGATTCTAGTAATTTACATACTTTATAAAGGTGATATAAAGTTTCAGAACTTAATTTATATCCTCCTAAATGTACATGTAAAGAACATTCTTTATCAAAAACAGTATATTCTTTAAGAGTTTCAATCTGTTGATGCAGTAAAGATAATCCTAATTCTCCTCGCAATATGACAGTAGAATACTCTGGAGCAGATATTGAACCATCTCTTAATGGAATTAAACCATCACGATAACATATATCTTCAGGTACATATCCAGCAGCTGTTTCAAATTCTAATCCAAAAGTATATTTAAGATATTTACCTAATTTACAATTAGATTCCTCTAACAATTTTTGTTTTCCTTCAAATACATAGAAATTTTCTACAGCTTCATACTTTCGAGCAAGTATATATGGAAAATCAAATTGTCCTTTCGTTTCTTCTTCTTGTAAAATAATCTCATCTTTTAAATGATATGGACTAAAGTACATACCTCTAAGTTTACTGAATAGTAATTTTCCTTTATATAACTGAGGATCTGTAAGTAAAGTCTTACAATTTCCATCTGTATCAGTTATAAGAATCTTTACTAATCTATCTGTCTTAGATGTATAACCATAAATAATACCATTATAATTATGAGAGAGAACTATACAAGCTAAAGAATGATAAGACATCCATGTTTGAGTTACTTCATCAAAGGCTTGCATTCTTTTCTAATTTCTTGAAAATTCATAGGAGCTTTAGACTCTTTAAAATCTGTAAATTCATTTGTAACTTCTCTAGTATATGTAGTACAAACTTTCATACCGTTTGTAAAATGCATAACACTTGTTCCAGTAAACATTTTTATTGTACCAGAATAGGGTTCTCTTAGACTAGGACTAGTAGCTTTATACCATTTAGTTTCATCACAATAAACTCCATCTATACTTAAAAATCGAATAACATTTTGAAACTTTTTAGTAAATTCTTTCTTATCCATTTTAAGCTCTTTACAAAGAACTGCAAGAAATCGAAAGCATTTACCCTCCTTCAAAGGAACCCCGTTCCAAAAGTATATTTCTTTACTTGGAACACCTTTAGGTGTACTGTCACAAACTCTTCCCCATTTACTTATTATTACCTTACCATGTAAAGAGTGACCTTTAGCAGAGTAAGTATTAGATAGTTGATTGGTAGAAACATAATCATCAAAAATAAAATCATCTTCACCAAAATACAAATTATTATAATATCTATTATAATAGGTTGTAGTACTTTTTGGAATTTCAGGAATAATTTTCTTTTGAACCATCTTGCTTCTATCAATACCTTGAACAGCAATTAAGTCTTTACCTGTAAATTCAAATACACAGTTTGTATTTAAACAATATGTATCTAAATAAGGTCGAAGTGACATTAAGTAAATACCAATAGATGAGAAAACAAGTTCTTCATTTTCTTCATCTATACAAAACCACAATGGTCGTTCTTCTTCTTCTTTAATGTCTGTTGAGGTTTTCTTTGAGGCCCCTTTGAACACAAATACACGAGGAGAACCAGAGCGATAGTCAGTAATAGCAAATACAGCACCCCCATTATATTCTTCTAATACGTCAAAACCTTTATGATAAATAATACGAGCCATTACTTGAGAATCAGTCATTCCTTTAATATTAATTTCAGGAATATATTTCTTGGCTAATTCTTCGTAATTATAAATTGTTCCATTATGCATAAGAACAAATTCTACTTCATCTTTATCATTTTTAATTATGACAGGTTGTGCTGTTGTCTCATCAATTTTACCAACTGATGCTTTTCTACAATGACCAAAGGCTATTGTAGAATTTTCTACTTTTGCAAGAAAATCATTAGTTGGAAAAAATTCTGAGAAATAAGCCTTTTTGTTTACTCCATATTCATAATGACCATCAATGAAAAACCCGCAGGAATCTCCACCTCTTGAATCATTTGCTATACCTAGAGTACAAAAAGTTGAGTAATCAAAGACTTTTGGCTTCTTTGTTACTATTGCAAATATACCACACATTATACTAACTTATATTCTTCTATTAGATGATTAGCAAGTTCTACGTTGCTTTGATTAATAGCTTTTTGTATTTCGGTTTTACGAGGTAATGGATAATTATGATTAATAGCTTTTAATGCTTTTTGAATCTGATTCCAGATAAATGTTAACAGATTCTCATTAGACATCATAAAACTGCTTAAACACCTATATTCAACACCATAGTCTGTTAATCTAAAACAACCTGCTTTTCCGTATAAAGATCTACGTTTAATGTCAGGATCTTTAACAACAGAAGGTACTCCAACATAAGCATCCATATACCTAACTAATGCTAAGCTAGTATCTATATTAGGATTTTCATATCCTAAATGAATATGAAAGCCTGCTGAGCGTAAATTAGTACTTGTACCCTTTGGTTTTGGGTTAGCCTTTTGTGTATAAACATTATAGTCAACAGAACAACCAAACTGTTTTGCTTCTCTACTTTGCAATTGGTCATCATCTACAACTTGAGAAGCAGTACAAAGAATACCAAATTCAGGATTAATATTCTTAACAAAAGAATCAATAAAATTCTTCATATAAGTAATATTATTTATAAAAGATAATTTGGATGTTACAGGTGGTATATTAAACTCAGCTAATATATTATCTGTTTCCAATCCAAATCCTTGTGGCATTCCTTCATCAGTCCAAGGATCTCCTTTTTCACCTGGAATTAATCCAATAGAAGAAACTACTTTTCCTGTATTCTCATTAATAATAAAAAGTTCTGGATCTGCTCCAATTGTTACTTTAGTTACTAGCATTTACTAATTTTATTATAAGTTCATTAATCATTTTAGCAACAGGAGAATTAGGAATCATCTCTGGGTGTCCTTGAACTGCTAAACACTTTGGTTTATTCTCTTTATGATAAAGTACTATTTCTGGTTCTCTACCGCAAATTTCATCATAATCAATTTGATCTCCATCATAATAATCACTCTCAACACCATAACTAGTAAAGAGAAGATTATAATCATTAGGATCTAAATCGAATGGATATTGCATCTGATGATGAGTAGATGTGATCATATATATCTTTTCACCATCAGTAATTTCATGTGTAGCACCTGTAGCATGATGATTTATATCCTGAACAAGTTTACCATCATTCATTACGCATAGGAATTGACTTCCTCTGCATGCACCATAACAGACTTGTGTTTTAGGATTAATCTTCTCAAAGATAGCTCGTTCTTCCTGGTCTCTTTCAAGATTAGAGTATGTTTTAGAAAATTTCTTACAACCGTAAAATGAAGGAGTTACATCAGAACCACCAGTAAAAATTACTAGTTTAGCATCTTCAAGATTATCTACAAATTCTACATTGTCGATAAAGTTAGCATAATTACTATCTCCACCAACTACATAAGTTTTAATCATATTATCGAATCTTTTTATAAACCTTTAAATATACAGGTTCTCTTTTTGTTGCATACAATTCTTCATCAATCCAGTATTCTAAATCCATTGCATGTATATTCTTTTCTTCAGAATTTTTAACATTAGAATCTATAATATAAGGAATCTTAGATATTACATGATAAATGTCATTAAGTTTAGAAACATTCTTTATCATTTCTCTTAAACTATTTATAGAAAGTTTACTAACTACTTTTTGACATTTAGGAATTTGATGAATTCCTAAATCATCATCATAATAACATCCTATTACTAAATTCATTAATGTAGTTCTAGAAGTAAATCTAAACTCAGGCTTCCGTTTAAGTCTTATAACATCAAGTACTAACATATTATAAGGAAACTCATACATATAGCGAACCCAAGTTAATAAGAATTTATGGAATGTAGAACAAGCATCTACTTTAATATGTAATATATAAACAGGATAGTCTCCTCTTTTTTCTTCAGAGATTTTATATTCAAAATCAATAATTCTTTTAGCACAATCTAAATGCTTACGAATTTCTCTCCTAGATAAAATACATGCATTATTTTTATGTTGTTCTACAGCAAATTTAATGCCTTTATATATTATAATATTATATTTTATAGAATGTTGTTCTTGTCCAAAAATACTATGAAAAACTTTAGAATAACAAGCTGCTTTTATTTCTTTAGTAGAAATATCACCAGAGCATGAATATTGTGTGCAATAACTTAAATATCTAAATTCTTTCATATATTTAAATCCTAGGAATATAATACTCCTAGGATTATTTTTATATATTAGTCAAGATCCTCATCAGCTTCTGCAGGCTCAACAACTGCTGACTGCATAGCTTGTACAGGCTGTGGTGCTGCAAACATATTTGCAAACATATTGTTTCCGCCCATCATACTCATCATAAGCATATCCTTAGTAGAGAAATCACTATCACCACCTGCAAGAAGGGCAAGCATCATTGGATTAGCAGAAAGAGCACCACCATTCTGACCCATCATCATAAGTGGAAGAAGTGAAGACATCTTGCTATCCTTAGAAAGAGCAAGAAGCATCATTGGATTCATCTGACCACCAAGGTTACCAGCAAGAGAAACAACTACACGAACCATTGTCTGATTGAACAGGAAGTCCTTGATAGTACGGATAATCTTACCTGAACCAGTATAGCTAATAGCGTTAATCTTCTCACCCTTGATAGATGTAATCTTTGCATAGCTCTTCTCAAGAGCAATAACATCACCTACTACAAGAGCCTCCTTTGGCTTACACATAACAAATACTGGGAGTGCAAGAGTGAGTTCCTCTGGATAAGAGGTAAGATGATTCTGAGCATCAATAGCTACATAACCCTGAGAAGTAGCAACGCAAATATTGCCATCTGTAGCAATACGTACATCATTTACCTCTGTAGGCATAAACATGTTTTTAATGCGATCTGAGAAATTACTGATAGAATTTGTAGTCATTGTTTTGTTTGTTGTGTTAAATGGATAATCAACAGATGCAACACCTGTGATGTTAGACTTCTTAGCCCAACTGTAATCGTCGCCAACTTCAAGAATATAAACGTGATTTCCCTTAGTAGTAAGAATGTGAGCACCTGGCTTTACATTATACAGCTTAGATTCTTCTGAAGCCATACATGTGAGATATTTTCCCTCATCTTCAGCAAAATCGTTTACTTCTCTAAGGGTTGTTGGAACGAAGTTAGGATTTGAAGTGTACAAAATAGATTTGAACATAAAATAAAAAATTTAAATTATTAATAATTACCTTTCGGCATGAAAACAATAAAAAAAGGTGGACACAATTAAGTGCCCACCTACAAAATACTTTTTAATATTCAAAGCCTGAAATTAATTTTGCTGTAAGTATTTTTCTTATAACAGTTTTAAACAAATTCCTTTAGTTTCCTAATATAATTAGGATCCTCTGCATATCCTATACGATTAAGGAAGGCATAATAATCTCCTCCTCTATATCTATTAGAGATATGTTTTTTGTAATCATCAACTGATTCAGACCAATGATTGTAACGTCTATATTTATTACCTTTTCTTAATCCGAATAAGTTTTGATGAGTTTTTAATACTTTTGAATTAAAATTCCCAGTTTCCAATTTAGCTTGTGCTAATACTATTTCAGCATGAGGAACTTTCTTTTCAGCCAATTCAGCTTTTAAATTTTTTTCAGTAAGTTTACTAAGTTGCTTTTTGGGAATAGAATCTACTTTTATAGAATCTTTATTAGTTACCTCAATCTTTACAGGTTGAGGTGTTGGTTCTGGTAAACTATAATAAGTGATAAATGCACCAATTATCATACCTAAAAGTAAATAGAATCCTCTCGAAGTTATCTTATTTTCCATACTTAAAATTTTAGTTAAACTCAGAAATCCTTATGATTTCTTATTTTTTATCTACTTTGTGTTAGCCCATATTGATATTGCAAGCATTATTCCTGCAAATCCAACTAAAGCTAAACCTAATACAATTGGTCCCCAAAACGGAGCAGTTACCCACAACCAAGACCAATCAATAATTCCTATCAATTTTAGTGTTACAAATACAACACCTAAGAGTCCACAAACACCTGAACTCCTAAATATTACTATTTCTTTCATTATTTATAGATTTTTACTCTACGAAGAAGTTCTTGATCCATAGCAGCTTCAAATAATTCTTCAGCATTCTTTGGTTCTTTTTTCTCTGGTTTATTACCACCAAATATAAAAGAGATTGCTGATGGGTCATAACCACTTAAATAGAAGAAATTAGGAGTATCTGCAAAATCTTCAAACTTTACTGAAGTAATACCGTAAAATAAATTAGGTATATCCCAAAGAATAATTTTAAATGAATTTACATAATCCTCACTAAATCCTGCTTCTTTTAAACGCTCAATTGCACGATTGAAATTTGAAGTCTTATTAGTTTCACGAGTAGAAAATTCTCCATCACTTAAACAGAGAATACCATCTGGGAAATCAGATTCAGGAACTCCTTTATCTTTTAATTTAATAAAGAGATCAATTACTGATTGGAAATCTGTTCCACCATAAGCATTTCCTTTATCATTCTTAAATTTCTCACAAGGAGTATCTCCTTTCCATTCTTTAAGAACTGCTTTATTTGCAAATTCTACATAATGGTTTTTAAATGTTCCATCAAGAAATTCAGAGAAATAAAGAGCCATTGCTTTAGCTATATTATAAGATGACATATTACAGCCAATAGCTGTTGAAGTCATAGAGCCAGAAGTATCTCTAACTACTAATAGTTTAGATGGACACTTTTGTTCTTCTATAAGTTTAGCAAATTGTTTATTGATAGTAATCTCCTTATAATTAGAAACATTTGAAGTCTTATCAAATGGAGCAAATAATTCAAATACAAAACCTGTAAACTTAACTACAGGTTTGCAAGTAATCCATTTGGTATATTTCTCAACCAGATTGTGATTCTCTAAGAAGTTTGAATCTACTAAAAGCATTAATGCTCTACCTGCTATAGAATCAAAATTAATTTCTTCATAAAGTTGTTTAGAAATCTTTTGCTGCCATTCGTGAGCAAGACCATTTGCTTTCAACTTACGATAAAGTTTATAATTCAATACTTTATCCGTATTCTTAAAAGTATTATGAGCAAACCACCTTCCTATTAAAGTATCAGCTTGAGATTCTAGTGTAGTACATTTCTTATTAGTTCTAATAGTAGGCAAATACTTTAAAACTAATTGTGATGTTTCTTTATTAGTTAAACCTGCTTTTAATACTGTGTAGAAATAACTCCAGTTAAGTTTACGATTCTTCCAGCCATGAAACTGTAAATCTAAAGATAACATCTGGATAACGTCCTTCCAAGAACCTGCTGCTATATACAATGGGAAGTTTGCTTCAAATGTAGTTTTATGATTTAATGCCAACCAAAGCATTCTCATAATACCTTCATTACGAAGTCCTTGACCACGTTGCATATCTAAAATTTCAACAGAATCTTTAGTTACAATTTTAGATTTACGAGTAATAAGTCTAAGATAAATTGCGAGTTGTACACAGTAATTAGGGTCTAAACCCCATAAATTAGACATGTCTTTAGCTACCTCATCATAAGAACGTGGTTCTTTAAAATGAGAAGCAGCTGCAAAATTATCAACAAAAGGATTACCTGAAGTATTATATTTCAGTGCTCCTTCTTCAGATACAGTTTCATAAGAAGTCTTTATTGCTTCTGATAGAAACTTGTTAGAATTCCCTATAAGGGAATTTTGTTTTTGTTTAAATGCCATATTTCCAAGAAATTACGAAAACTGATTTTTCTAATGGATCCAATTCATAAACAGTATAACCTCTTTCTTTAAAATCAGATTTGAAATCTTCTTTACTAGAGATTATATCATCAGGAATTGATACTAGATGATAAAATAATCCTTGTCGAGCTTTCGCTTCGATAATGTGTTCTGTCTCATCTTTAAATGAGGCAATACGTTTTTCTACTGTAGTTACAGAGCCTGTTATTGTAAGCATCTGTGCTTCTACAGCTGTCATAGGTCCTTGGTTAATTTTCAAGGCATCTTTTACTTTCTTTGTTAAATCTGTCATACTAAAAAAGTTATTATAAATTCTTTATAACTCATATTATCTTTAAATGCTTCTTCCACAATAGTATGTGGAGTATAGCCTAATTCATGCATTTGTTTGCATAATTCAGAAGAATGTTCTTCCCAATATTTATCTATATCCATGTGATCTGCTTGGGGTTCGAACCCAAGACCCCCACATTAAAAGTGTGATGCTCTACCGACTGAGCTAGCAGATCAAAAAAAATCCTATCTATTTTCACAAACGGATAGGATTAAGCATAACCTTAAATCTAAACAATTGCAGTGGACCTAGAGTGAGTCGAACACTCGTCTTCTCCATCTATTCTAAAGAAATTATACATGCTTTTCAATTTTTAATAAGGTTTTCTTCCTAATACTTTTATTAATGTGAGTTTACTACTCTCACAGGGGCTGACCACCAGAGTATTTTAAGTTTACCCAAACTGTTTAATCATGTTGCTGTAACTATTCTGTTCCTAAGTTAGTTACCAACTCGGCTCACTTGGCTTATGCAGCCATTCTGTAAGCAGGAGCATTGTTATCTGCGCCATTTAAATTTTTAAGAGTACATTTATAGTTTGCCAACTGCATGTTTCTTTTACCTTCAATGTGAATCAATTCCATTTAGGCCCAAAATTCCTACTATTCTCACGAACTGTAGGATTCAAACAGTAATATGTTAAAAAAAGTTATTTAGAAAGGGTCTTAGACCCTTAAATTTGTACCTCGAGCGGGACTCGAACCCGCACGGACATTACTGTCCAACAGATTTTCATAAGAGTTTCACATCTCTCTTGGACTATGTCTTCTCCATATTATTTC
>CAVAQB010000101.1:0-13035 GCA_963590725.1 Anaeroplasmataceae bacterium
AAAGATGATTGTCTACCTTCATAATCTAAATTTGAACCTAAAGTAAACCAAGATTCAGCTTCTTTTTTATCATTTAAATATAAATAATATTTTCCAATAAAATAAGTAATTCTAGGACACATACAAACCCAATCTGGATAAATATAATCTTTTATGATATTTATATGATCTTTAAAATAATTTAACATTAAAAATTCTTTATTAAAGAAACTATCATTAGCATGCAATAATGCCAAAAAGCAAGGATTTATTTTTTGTATAAGTATATAATCCTAAAAACAACATCATATTACCTTTTTCAATATTTCCTATTGAATAATAATATTTACTACAAGAAATAAAAAGTCTGTAATCTAATTCGTATAAAGAATCTATAGATGATTTTAACGAACTTGAATGCCTAACAAAATCATAAACCCCAACCACATTTTCATAATAAAAATCAAATAATTTATATAATCTTTTTTCGTCTAAAAGCAAAAAAAGTTTCAAATAATTTGAGCAATAGTTGAATTTATTATTAATATTCTCATCACATCCTTCAATCATTTCATCAAACAATGTATTTAAACTTTTGCCTTTAACAAAATAAGCAAAGAATATAATATTTGAATACTCAATCAATTCATTTAATCCAGGAGCAAATCTTTCAATATCAAAATCAGAATTAAAAATTTTTCCTTCTGAAAAAATCAAATCAAATAAAGTAAAAGGACTTGTTAAAGGTTGTGAAAATTGATTTTTTAGTTCATCCTCATCATATATTCCAATATTTATCACATCATAAATTGCAGGATAACCTTCTTCAAAAGCTGATAAATCTTGTAATGGTTCATTAAATAAACCATCGTATACTTCATTAAAATCAACTTGCATTACGTAATCAAAAGAAGAAACATCTTCACTTTTTAATTTAAGAGGTTCCTTACAAAAGACGACAACACGTAAATTTTCTTTTTTAGAATTAATAACATTCATTAACTTTTTTTAGAATTAACGATTTTATTATAATCAGTGATAAATAAGTTCTTTCTTTTAAATCTAGTTTTAAAATATAATCTGCTAAAGCATTAATACCATCAAAATTTTTACAGATCTTAAATTTTAAATTTGAACTATCTTTAAATTCATCATATATGTTATCTTGATCAACTAAAAACATTGGAGAATTATTTCTAACACTCTTAAACTAAATTTACTCTTAAATTAGTTATAAACTTGTTATCTTTTTTAATTTTACCTAAAAATATGTAGTTTTTGCCTTCAATTAAATTTATATTTTTTATTTACTCATCTCCTTTATACTATATTTAATTTCAGAAATTTTAAAAGTTTCTGTATCTATAATCGTAAATACCCTTTCACTATTTAATTTATTTAAATTATTAAAATCGACAATTGAACCTGTGTATCTAATTTTTCCATTCCCATTTACATTTGTAGTACTATGAATATGTCCTAAACCAACATAATTAAATTTTTTAAATATTTCACTAATATTATTAGACTTTGTATGAAATAGTAATACATTATTTTCTTTTTTCATTAATATTTAATTTTTCATTAAATAAATATTAAAGATACTCATTTGATATAGAAGAACTTTTAAGTTCTTTATAAATTTTTATAATTTCTTTTTTTACCACACTAAGGCAAAGTACAGAAATTAGTATCGCCAATCTCAATAGGGTTAAAATATTCAAAACAGATGTTGCGATAAAAATATTTATTTCCTTAAGTTCATTTAAGTCTAAAGATGATATATTTTCTTTTTTATCGTGATTACTAAAAACCATAATAGCTTGTAAATTATTAGAAATTAATTTATTTACATATCATTTTAAATACTTTCTTTCCTTCTTTAATCGCACCTTCATTAAATATATCGCTTGTAACCACAACTAACTTGATGTTATTATTTTTCAGAACATTAATACTTTTATCCAAGACCTTAGATATTGAGTTTGTAATATCAACTGCATCTTTAATTTTACCTAAATGAAAATCTGATAAATGTAAAGATTTTATAATTTCAATCCTATTTTACAAATTCCAAAAATAATAACTAATATTTTTTAATGAAAACTTATATTAAAATACAATTTTTTTATTATCGAGATTTATTTGTTTTATTATCTAATATCTCCAAATTGTACCATTACAACCTTCTATAATATAATCAATACCTTTATTTATCTTATAAAATGCAGTATGTTTTTCTTCATCATATCCACTTAGTCCGCAAATTAAGCCTAATTTAAGTCCTTTATAATTAATTGCTTTAAATTTTTCAATATCTCTTTTTGATAATATATTTCTTTCTACATTTGAAGAGTCAGATAAAATAGGTCCTGTTGTCCAAATAAAGTTTGTTTCATCTTCTTTAGAAAAATAATTAGCGTATGCAACAAACATTGCGCCTACAGTTGCTTCTTCACTCATAATAATTATAGGTTTAGATACTTTTTTACTTAAATCTAATAATTCTTCTTTTAATGTATCAATCATCGATTGATCATGATTTAATAATAAAAGATCTACCCTGTAATCATCTTCACTAGGTTCAACATCAGGATTTGCTGGAATATGCTTTTTATAATGTTCAATTGGAAGATAAGATTTATAACAGAATAAAAGAATATCAAAATCTTTATTTTTTAAATTATCAAATTGTTCTTCGTATTCTATTTTATTAGATGCAGTAATTTTTTCAATTTTTAAATCTTTCTTATTCATGTAATACTCCTATATTCTTATATTAAAAAGGAATAACATCATCTATTTCTTCTTCAGTTAATTTATTTTCTTTTAATTCTTCTCTAGTCTCATTTCTAGAATATAAATGTATATTAGTTTCATTTATTAATTTTGGTTTTCTCATTTTTGATAATAAATGATCTGCAAGATCATCATAACATTTATTACATAAATCAATTTCTAAAGTTTTATTATGATATTTTGATCCATCATAAAAAAGATGACATATAGAGTTATTTCCTAAAACATCATATTTATCAAATTTCTTTCCACAGCATGAACATTTACGAATAGAAATATATTTATTATCATCTACTTGTTCTAACTTTTCATTTTTAATTAAACTTTTAATAAGATTCAACGCCTCTTCTTCATTGATATCAAATCTTTTTTTAAAGAAATCAATATCATAAAAGATTTCATCAATTGATGCATCATTCTTTTTATCAAATGAAAAGTCTATATCAAATATAGTACTATAATTAAATTGAGATCGATATTCACTTTTTAACACATTACATGCCTCAATATAAATTAATTGTTTTTGATAATTAGTCATAGTTATTCTCCTTTATTTATATTTCCAAAATAATAACTAGTATTTTATTTTTAAGGAACAACAATATTGTAAATCAAAAACTCTTAGTAATCAAATAAAATGTTTTATTTAAATAGAACATTTATTAAAACTATATCTAAAATTAATCCCCAATAATTTAGAATGTAAATCACTTTAAATTATTTTAATTTTTCTACTTGGAAATATTATATTATTTTTTAAATTATTAATATTTAAAAAAATTATAATTACATTTCTTCTAAAGAAGTTTCATTATAATTATAAAGTTCATGATTATAATTATTTCTTATTATAGATTTCTAATCATTTTATCTTTTTATAAGTTCTTTAATTACTTTTTAAGGTTTAGATGTTTATAAACAACAAATAAAATCAGATATTCTTGTTTCAGCAATTTCTTTTTTTAATAAAATACATAATATAGAAATGCATGTATTACATTCATCAATATAATTTTACTTATGTTTAATTTAATCTCTTATATTATTATTTTTAATCAATATAGTAAAACCATGTGAAATCTTTTCAGCTTCCAAATTATTAATCTTTATATCAATTCATTGTTATTTAAGAATTGTAGTAATTTCATTTTAAAATATATTTTTATTTGTAAGTTGTAACTTTATAGATGTATATTAATTATTTACTTATCATTATATATCTCAATTTTATTTTTAATATTACTTTATTAAAAGCATAATTTACATATTTTTAAAATCATTTAATAAATTTTCTAAGTTTATAATTTCTTTATTTATATCTTCTTTAATATTATTACTTGATCTAAAAGTATTAATATCTTGTTGATCTTCGTAATTTTCTTCATCTTCATAAAGATTTTTTAAATTTAAATTATATTTTGGATTATTATATAATAGTTCATCATAAGTATAATATTTTCCTTCATTTGTTTTACTAATTGCTTGTTTTAGATCTTCTTCATTATCAAATTTAATATCAGATAAATCAATAAATTTAATTTTATCATTATAAAAAAATGATGGATTTTTTCTTAATACTAAAAAGTTAGTGTTTCCTTTAAATTCATATGTTACACATCCAAGTTGAATAACAGCATCAAGATAAACTTGATTCATAATATCATTTCGTTTATTAAGTAAATATTTTCTATACATAGCATAAGTATCTGAAGATAAAAATTTATCTGTAACAGATATAACCGCAAAAGAATTATTATCAAGTTTATTTAATACATTTTCAATAGCTAATATTTCATTGTTTTTAGTACTTAAAACAATTCCATTTTGATATAAATAATTGATAAGTTGGTCTTTATTTTTCATATACTTATTGTCGATATCTTTTAAATTAGTAAAAGGTGTATCACAAAATATATATGAATATTTATCATTTTTAGTACTATTATCTATAAAAGAATCTTGTTCATTTATTGTAATATTTTTTGTTTCATTTCTAAGCATATAGAGCATTTGCATCATTGCAATAACAGATCTATCAATATCACCACCATAAAAATCTACATTATATAAATAATCATCTTTCTTATTTGTAAATAAATGTAGATTAATACCTAAAAATGGTAAATATATTTTATCTAAATAAATGTCTTTTACATCTAATGAAGGTATATAACTATTTTCTTTAGATTTTTTCATTAAATAGATTACATATGAAAATAAATATTTATTTGTAAGGTAGCATTCTATTTGTGTTTTATCATTTCCTCTTTTTTCAATTATTTTTTCAATTACTTCTATATAATCAAATTCATAATCATTCTTAATAAATTCAATTAATTCTATCTTATCATCACGATTTACAAAATTAATTATTTCAGGTACGAAGATTTTTAATAAATTAATATCCACATTAGGATATTTAATTTTTTCCATTAATTTAAATATAATATTTTGATTTATTTTATTATCAATAATTAATTCATTAGGATCAATTTTATAACTTTCCGCACTAGCGTATAAATGTTTTAAAAATAATAATTTAGTGCAAAAAATTGAAAATCCATAAAAAGGGATTATACCATTGCTTCTAAATTTAATTAAAGTATCTACAACTTTTTCATTATCTTTATCGTTAATAAAAACTTCCATATATTTACTTCCTTTCTATTTCTTTTAAATAAGTATTAAAATAATCTCTTTCTGATTTTCTAATCTTATTCATTGATTGAATTTGTTTAATATAGTTTCCATATTCATTATCAATTTTTTCAATTTCACAATAATTTAAAAGAATATCTAAAGTTAAAAGAGCATCTTTATTTAACATTTTTGCACTTGTTCCTGTAGCTAAGTTTGAAAGTTTCTTTCTAACTTTTGGACTATTTAAATAACATGTTAAAAAATAAGGATATCTAAAATTTCTAATAATAATACAATAAGAAGATATTAAAAATTTATCTTTAATTATATCATTATCTGTTATACAGCATGCTTCATATGGTGTTGATGTTTTTATAAGTACATCACCTTTTTGTGCAATCCACCAAGCATCATCAGATATAAGAAATTTATTTTTAGCATCAATATCTAATCCAATAGTAGTTAATTTATCATAATTAATTACACCTTCTTCAATTGAATTAGCAACTATTACACTACAATCTAAAGTAAATTCATTAGGATTTATTTGATCTTTAATTCTTTTTAAAGGATAACCAAGTTTAATATTTTCTTTACAATCATTATGCCAATAATCAGAATCACTTATTAATTCACCTAATTTTCTATATTCATTAAACATATCTATACCACCTTAATATTTTTAATCTATTATAAATCGATATTTTTATTATAAATAATATTATTAAATTTTATAATAACTTTTCTCTTTTCATCAATAATTCATAAAGTGATAAATATTTCACTTTTTTATTTATGTTCATAATAAATAGAACATTTTATTGACAATTTTATTATACTCTATGTAAAATATATATGTAAAGAAAAAAACTTTAAAATTTTGTGTGAATTATTTTAGTAAAGTCAGTTTTTATTAAGTATCCGGATTTTAGTCTGAGAAAGTATAATATAAGTAACCCGCTGACAAAAAATAAATTTATTTATGACCAACTTAAAAATAAAATAAAGTGAAAATTTAAATAATTAGAAATCAAAAATGTCAACAGGCATAACTGAAATTAGTTTGAAAAACTGAATTTAGTAGGCAATTTTAAGTACACTTAAAAACATAAAGGCAATAAACCTTTTTACTTAAATTAAATTTTTGTTTTTTTTAAAAATTGGAAATTAGTATACAAAAATTCGTCTTTTTTAAAAAACAGATTTTATTTTATGAATTTACAAAAAATTCATTTTTTTTCTAATTCTTTAAATAGTTTATTTTCATTTTCTAAAGCATTATCAATAAGTTTCCTGACTGCATTCGCTAATGTCTTATCGTCGAAATCATTTTTTATATCTTTTTTATTTGTAAATAAACGTTTATATTTAAAATGCATATCTGTCTTAATACTATTTTTTTTATTTTTAATTTTTATTGATGCATTAATTAACGTATTGTATTTATTAAATATATCTTTATTTTCAGATTCAGAAATATATTTGTCATTTATTTTACCACCAATTTCAAAATGAATTGCTATTTTATTGCTTTCTAACTCAAGCCAATAATAATAAATATAATTTGTTCCCCGTGAAGAATTCTCTTCATTTAAATTTGGAAGATATTCATCCATTCTTTTTGTCCAGAATTTTAAAGAATTATCGTTTTTTAAAATTATCTTTTCATTTTTATAATATTCTTGTAAAACTCCACAAATTATAGCTAAATCTTGTGATTTATCTATATTTACGTTTTGATAAATTAAATTTAATGCTTCGCGATGCTTGTTGTATATTTCATTACAAATAGAAACAAGTTTTGGATCTTTTTCTCCCATAACATTTCTCCTCACTGAATAAATAAAATTATTAATAAAAGCTTTTACTTCTTCACTTATAACAGCATTATCCATTACATTTTCTAACGAGATTATAAGTTCTTCATAAGACAAAGGTTTCCACGTATCAGGCTTACTTGATTCATTCCCATCTGGAGTTAGAAAAACAAATATTTTTGTATAATCTGGAAAAACATTTGAACTAATCTCAATATAATTTTGTAATTGATTTTTAGATTCATTTGCAAAAATTTTATTTTCTATAATATAAACCGTTTTTTCATCATTAGATACTAAAATTAAATCCATATGGTTGAATTCTCTTAAAACTGTAAATGAATATAAATTTTGAGTTAACAATCTTAAAGATTCTTCATGTACAAAATATTTTTTTAGAACCAAAGCCTTTATGAACTCTCTTAAAAAAGCATCTCCTAAATGATGATTCTCATTAGGATTTAATAACCAAGCAAGAACGTTACTATGTCTTATTTCAGTATGAGTAATTTTCAATATATCAAAAATATTAAAATTATCTTTCCACTCATCTAGTTTTTTAAGACAATCTATATCTAAAAGAAATTTTTCTAATACTTCACTTTCATTGTTTTTCATAAAATTACTCTTCTCTGTATTATCTTATATATTAATATTAGCATTTTTATTCCTTTTATTCTAGATATCGTATTAAATTTTTTCTAATTGTGTGAATTATTTCAGTAAAGTCAGTTTTTATTAAGTATTCGGATTTTAGTCTGAGAAAGTATAATATAAGTGATAGAGGTAAAATATAATTAACTAAATAAGGGAAAATTATATTCACAAATTTAAGAAAAAATTTACTTCTATCAACTTTATCAATAATGGTATGGAACTAGTTTGAAATTTTGTGTTAATTATAAAAAATCCATTTGACAATTATTTGATATATATATAATCTATTTAATAAGGAGAAATTTTATGAATGAAACAGAAATTAATAATTTTGTAACATATTGTAGAGAAAATTTGAATTTAGAATCAATTAGAACACAAACAAATTATAAATCTTTACCATTATGTATAATAGATACAATATTTTCTTTACGAGCTAGATATAGACTTGTTGTTAATGTTACTCAAAATTATGCTGATCAATTTTTGAACGGAGATAGATTTGCTTCTGATCATACTATATCCGATTTTATAGAAGCATATGAAAATATTAATAATCCAGAAGAGTTTACAAATAGATATATTAGAAGAAACAATAGAATTTGTGGAAGATTAAAAATCGTCCCTTGTTATGAACTTGCTATAAAATTGAAACAATTAAAAATTGAAACAATTGACGATTTTAAAAAATATCAAAACGAAAATGAAGAATGTTTGGAAAGTGTAATCAGAAGTGTTACAGGATTCGGCCCTCAAGCTACTAATTATTTATTTATGCTTTCAGGTGATTCTTCAAGAGTTAAAGTAGATACACATATTAACCGTTGTATGAGAAATTTATTTAATAGAATATTAACTAATGAAGAAGTACAAGAATTATTTAGAGAAGCTGTTAATATTTTACAAAAAGAATATTCTAACCTTACTGTATCTAAATTAGATCATGCAGTTTGGTTATATTATAGTCAAAATATGTAAATTTATAATGTTGAAAAAAATTAAAAATTTTAAAATGTATTGTTTCAATTAAATAGATAAAATTATTATAAAAATAACATAAATTTTTAAAATATAGTTATCGAATTATGATAACTATATTTTTTATTTTGCTGTAATAAATGATTTTCTTGTTCTAAAATAATATATCTCCGTCTTATATTTTTGCAAAATTAGTTGATCCAATTTTAAAATTTCATCTTACATTTCTAAACTGATTATATTTATTTTTATCGCAAAATTATAAAGTAAAATCTGTTTTTTTAAAAAGACGGATTTTCGTATTATAAAGTCAGGAGTTAAACTCTTGGCTTTTTTACTTCAAATATTATTGTATAATAGTAATGATAGGTGATAGAGATAAAATATAATTAACTAAATAAGGGAAAATTACATTCATGATAATGCTAAACTGAAAATGCTGAAAAACGCTCATCTCTATGGTTTATATATAAATTGAAATAGTATCTATAACCTAATACTTTGATACCACTTAAAATTATTTCTAATTCTAAGAAGTTTTTTCTAACAACTAAGACAAACTGACATAAAAGACAAATGGTATAACTCCTAGATCTTATTTTGAAAGTCACTAACCTTATTTACCCGATATCAACAATAACATTAACGAAACAAACGTGAAACTAACAATGCAATAACTTTGAACTATTCAAATCATCTCCTCAAAAATATTGTTGCTAGAAACTCTCTAGCGGGAGGCTAAATATAACTCTTTAGCGAAGCTTCATCTATACCAAATGGTATAGACTAAGTCTTAAGTGTTAGAAGGAATATTTTTATTTATTAGTCTTCGTCTTGATTGAACTCATAATCGAAACCGAGTTCGAATTGAACAGTATGATTATAAGTATCAAGAGCTAATTGTAAGGCCATTACAATGTTTTGACACTCCTTATATTTCTTTTGAGCGTCTTTAATATCAAAGTTTGTATACTCGTATTCGACCTCTTTAGTATTTGAAGAACTATAACATCTTGTATCAAGTCTTTTCTTTGGTAAAGACTTTCTTAGTTTGTTATAATAACTCATTCTATTTGAAAGTTGAGCCATTTTAACTAATAGTTGGTCAACCGAATAAGCTTCACCTAATACATCAATATTTGCATTAATATTTGCCATATTAATCGCATGCTTGATAATACCTACTTTTCTATCGATTTCATCAATTGCCTCACAGGTTTTGTTAAAATCGAAAGCTGGAATATCAGGTTCTTCACCTTGAGCTACGCTATAGAAAGATGAATCTCTTTCTCTTTGAAGATAAATTTCTTTTTCTGAGTTTAATTCAACTAAGATTTTGTTTGCTAATGCAGATGTTACTAACATATTTGTACCTCTTTTCTGCGAACCGTTATTTTTCTTATGTTCGCTATTTACATTTATTATTATAAGCCTTATTTTCAAAATGTCAATACTTTGTTGCTATTTTTTTTATGTTCTAACTTTATGTTAAAAAATAAAATATGTTCCTTTATTAATTCAACAAAATTTAATATAGAAATATATTTAAGGATAAGCTCAACAACATTAGCTCATCTAAAACAGTTAAAGTATGGCAAAAATTTAGAAGATGTTGAAACTAATTTATTAATATTGTTATCTGTTATTTTTTCTACATCTAAGTCTTTAAGTAATTCTTGCAAGTTAAACACATCTTCATCTGATATATCTTCTAAAAGTAATCATTTATTTGATTTAGATGTATTTTTATTACGAATCTCCTCAGTCAAACGTTTTTGAGCTTCTGCTAAATAATGATAAGCTTCTTCTAATGTTTCACACTTTTTGTTTAATATTAAATCTTCAGCTCTAGAATAATTAATCCTTCATCAATATCAAACTCATCTAATCCATACTTTGTACCAATACAATCGATTGTTTTCCAAGCGTCGTTGCGTTTTGATTCATCAGTTTTATAAAATTCTCTTACTTCTTGTCTAAATTTTTCCTTGTTTGTTATAATTCCAATACCTCGCTCTTTATGTAATATATTATATCAATATTTGAACTTAATCTAATCGTTAAGCCATTCACTTCAAAGAGTCATTTAGAACTTTTTCTTGATTCTACTAACTCGACAATTCTTTTTAAACTTGCTTGTCGTTCGTTATTAAGCACTTCGATTGCTTCATTAATAGTCGAACATTCTCCAGCTGCAAGCTTTTTTGACGCCTCATAGTATTCAAACTCTTCATCTAAGTCAAATTCATCAATTTCATATTCATTTGCTAAATCTATTACTTCTAATATTTTTCTACTAGAATCACCTTCTCTATTCATTATAGTATTAAATTTTTCTCTAAATTCTTTATTGTTTGTCATAATTCAAATACCTCGCTCTTTATGTAATATTTTATATCACTATTAGAAATAGTGTTTAAGTATAATAAAATTTAAATGGTGCTAAATCGAATAAAAAACATATATATCCCTAAAGTCTAAATTTTTAGTATGTAACTTCTATCACTTTTTTTAAACAACAAAGTTCATATTCCTAATAAATCTGTTTAAATAATAAGATATTATGTTTTTTTACGCAAATCGCTCAAACATAGATTTGAGTAGGCAAAGAAAATTGTTTTCGCAAAATGAATTTAAAGCAATGAAGGATAATTTATCTTGGAAAATTAGACTAATACATTCATAATTTCATTCAATATGACTTCGTCATCTTTATACAATATATTTTCTTTATTAATTATTTTATTTTCTATATAAGCCTTTAATTTCGATGTATCCTTAGAATTTTTTATTTCTTCAAATATTGCTTCTATCTCTTTTATAAATACTAATAATTCAACCGCTTCGGTCTCATTTTCCATATTTATGTTAGTAATATTAAAATACAAAAATTTTGAAAAATCATAACATAATAAAATTTCATTTAAACATAGTAAAAGTTTTACAAAACCAATTAAGTATTTAATTGGAATTTGCTTATATAATCTTGCTTGATCAAATAAGAATCTATAACTTGCGAGTGCATGATTAAAATATAAATGTTTAATATCATTATTAGCTCTATTATAATATCCCTTCATTGAACTCATTAAAGCAACATGGCTAATATCATTAACCTCATCAATATTATCAACATACATTAAATTAACGTCTCCAAATGCTATAACGTATGGATCTTTTTCTATTCTATCTTTCACATTATCTATAATCCATATCATGTGTTTATATAATTTATCATTCATATTATTTTTCAAATTTTTTACTACCTATCTTTTTATGCATAGTTTTAATAATATTTAAATATTCATCTTCTATACATAAATACATATATTTCTCTTCCAATTTAGAAATAGTATCTTTGTTGTAATATGCTTCGGCAATAGATCCTGCCATACATGCAATAGTATCACTATCTCCACCCATGCATACAGCTTTAACTATTGCATTTTCTAAAGAAGTAGAATGTATGAAACAATATATAGCTTCAGGTACAGAATTTTCACACAATAAACTAGTGTGATAATTCTTAACCCACAAATCATAATTAATATCTTTTATTCTAGGATAATAATAAGCTTCCATGTATAGCTCTATTTCCTCTTTTGTAAATCCATTTCTTGCCATAAAAATGCATAAAGCTATAGCTTCAGCTCCCTTTATACCGGCTGGATGATTATGTGTAATTTCAGATACAATCTTAGATAAATACTTAACTTCATCTAAAGTATTAGCCATCCATCCAACTGAAGATATACGCATAGCTGATCCGTTTGCACATGAATTATATGGTTTCATATCTTCTATATTTTCTCTAGCCCAAAAATAAAAGCCTTGGCCAAATCCAGCAGTCTTATGATGTTCTACCATATATTTAAACTCAACCTTTAAATCATGCTGAATATTTTCTTTTTCTTTAGAGCTAAAATTAAATGGATAATACTTATTTAACACTTTACCTACTGCAAGTGTTAAATAACTATCATCAGTCATTCTATTCTCCATATGAATTAATTTTAAAGTTTCTTTTGTAGGTTTTAACTTATCATTAAATTCATATCTTGAACCTACCATATCACCTATAATTGCACCTAACATAATAATTTAGTCCTTTCTATATAATATATATTTTTGTGTTTTTAAATTGTTAGAAAATGGTATATTATCC
>CAVAQB010000102.1:0-12685 GCA_963590725.1 Anaeroplasmataceae bacterium
AGGGTAAATTCTAGACTATAGTCACATCCTACCTCTAATGGCTTTTTATTTTGGGTAGATAATGTATTCGTATCTACTCAATAGTGTAGAGTATATGGTTAGTTAATTGGTGAGAATATGTGAAATTCTTGTTTTAATAATTCTATCTTTCTAAAAGTTAAAAATTTGGTATAATGTAGTTGTGATAATTCAAAAGTACAAATTTGAGGAGGCTCAAAGGAGGTACTTAAAATGAATGATTATCACAAAGCCACATTAGATAAGAAAAAATCTGGGTGTAAAATTAGAAACGCTATTATAAATTCTAAATATACAATTGATGAAATATCTATTAATTTAGAATTACAAACAGCTAGAGTTGTTTATGAATGGATGAACGGCAATAAATTTCCTAATATTGAAAACCTTTTAAACTTATCATTAATGTTAAATGTAAAAATGGAGGACTTAATCGCATGGCGATAAGCCTCCTTTTTTGTTTTGAACTGATAGTACATTTAAATATATTCTGAAGTGTATATAATTATATATGGAATAAGGTTTATTTGTTTTCATAAACCTTTTATGGTAAAATTAAAATAGATACATAAGACAGGTTTCGAAATTGTGAAGTTGAAACTTTACCTATATGAGGTGCTAGAGCGAAGCTTATAGATGGGATACTCTACATTCTTAGTAAACTAGTTGTTAATAGCAAAATCTCAAGAGTGGTATAGCTGTATCGAATTTAATTAATCTTGAGGGAAATAAGATTAACTGAAGATGATGATGGTTATACGCTATCATCATCTTTTTTTGTAGGGAGGGAGACTATATGAAAAAGAATAGCAAGTATTTAGGAAAAGATTATTCAAAGATAGAAGATAATTATACATCACTTGAATATTACGGTGTTCTCATTAAGAATAATAGAGTACGTATTGATACTAAAAGGTACAAAAAGTTTTTTAAACTTCCTGATGATAAAATAGAACATAGAAATTCGGTTTATTATGTTCCTACGAAGATTCATAGAAGTGATTATTATTGTAATTGGTTTTATGATTTATCAATAAAATTAAAAGATGAATGGAACAATGAATTTGCAAATATTATAAAAACTCTTAAATCGCCAAAAGAAGTTGAAGATAATGTTAGAGTTAATAACTTAATGGATGGTGTTTATGATTACGATGAAGCTTATATCATAGGTAAAATGAGTGGAATTAAAAGAATTGATAATTACAAATATTTAATAAAAACAATTTACGCACAATTTTTCCAACAAATGATGGCACAATTTGATGCTTTAGCACTAAAAGTTATTGTTTTAAATGGCTATCAAAACAGAAACTTTTCAAGAGAGGCCTTTGATTCGTTTATACAAGGTAAACAAAAAATAGATGTAAAATCCTTTTATGATTATGGTACTTATGATTATTATAATCGCTCGTATAGAATCTGGAATTTTTTAAAACATAATTCAACTAAGAGTTATGATCAATTAATTAAATCATATCCTAATTTAATTTATGATCCTGATAGTTCTTATAAAAATGGAGATCCAGCAATATTAGTACTTAAATTGGATGAAAAATTAATCATCAATACATTAGACAACTTACCAAAATTTTTTGATGAAGTATGTCAAAGAGGATTTGGAGAAAATCCAAATGATGCTAAATGGGATTATGATGATTATTTTCTTAATGAAGTTAAAGATCGGATTGAAACAATTGAAAATCCGTTAGGATTACCTGATTGGTTATAGGAGGAATATTATGCCTTATATATTTTTATCATTTAGTGAACATTTAGAAAAAACAACTAATTTTAAAAATGAATTTTATAACTTATCTTTAAATGAACAGTTTAACTTGTTAGAAAAGAGATTACCTTTAGAAAAACAAGCATATTCTTTTAGAAATTTTATTGAAACTTGCTTTCCTACTGGATTTGATAAAAAATATTATTTTTCATGTCCTAATTTTTTAAGAGAAAAAAAGGAAGATGAAGGTAAACCATCGTATTTACGAAATGTTGTCATTAGACCTGAACTTACCCCTAGTATGATGCAAATTATTCCTGATAATCAAAATGTAATTTTAATTGGAGATATTTATGAAGGTGGCAAATTAAAAATGCTGCAGATAAAAGGAATCCAATTTATTGATGAATCAATGTCTTCACCAAATGATTTGATTGAATATGGTAAAGTTTGTAATTCATTTGAAAGAAATGTTTGGTCCGTGCCACATGTCGACTATAATGATACTTTTTTAACACCTAACAAAGTTTTAGAATTAATCAATTCTTGCTACACAGTTAAAAATCCTGAAGTCATAAGAAAAACTTATGAAGATTGGAATCAATATATTAATTTTAGAAAATATTATTTGGATGAACAATCTAAGCGTAGTTTCATAATAAATTCCGCTGAATTTATTGATTCCTATGCGGTTAATAGAAAAGATTATAAGAAAAATTCTACTATTTATGATGATTATATTCTTGATGGAATAGAAGAATTTAAAAAAGGCGACATGGTTGTATTATCATCTAAAATCGAAGATGCAGAGCCGTTTCCTTTGATTAGACTTACAATTGATAGAAATAAAAAGCAATTTAATGAAGCTAAAGTTAATAAAAAAGGAAAACTTGTTAGTGAGGAAGAACGAAAAATACGTTCTCTTGCAAGTGATAATGTATTTATTACATCAGAAGATCCTAATAGTAATTCTAAATTTAAAAATAAAGACGGAAGTACTCAAAAAATTCAACTTGGTGAATTGTTGAACTCTGGATATGAATTAGGCGATCGTTTTAGAATAGTATCATTTGATATAACGCCAGAAGAACATTTACATCAATTAGATGAAGAATATAAACGTGATATTGATTCAGGTTATAAATCTATCGATGACAAATATTCAAAAATAATTACTGACGAATTAAATAATACTGTTGGTGATTTTGAAAACGAAAACGCATTGAAAATTCAAAAATTAATCGCTGAAAAAAAGCGAGAATTAGAGTCAAGGTTAGATATTGATGTAAAGACTAATACAGATTCTCAAGTGTTAAATGAAATTAAAAAAATAAAAGATGCTATTTTTAAAGAAGTAAAATCATCTAATAAAAAGAAAAAAGATGAAGATGATAAAGAATATCAACAAAGAATAAATAATTTAATTAATGATTCTTATAACGATATTGATATTAGAAATCTTTATATAGAAAGAAACGAAACTGAAATATATAATTTTAGTAAAAAAATAATAGCTGATGCTAAAATTCAAGTCGCCTCTTATAAGTCTAGAAAAGAAACTGAATTAAAAAATAAATATAAAGATGATATTAGAAATGAAAAGATTGAACTTAAAGAAAATTTAGATGAAAAACTTAAATTAGAAAAAGAAAAAGTACTTGATGAAGAAACTGTTATAAGGTTTTCATTATATTTTAGATTGGGTGATTTAAATAATAATATAACAGAAAAACAAAAAGCTAAAATCAAAGATTGTAATTATATTGTTTATGATAGTAGAGCAGAACAAGCAAAAATTAAACGACAAGAAAATGCGTTAACAAACTTCTATTCTGGATATGTAAAAAATCCATACCTTTCTACATATTTATTTAATCCTGAAGATTTATCATATGTTCAGCCTGATTATAGTGATTGGACATGGTATCTTGATACTTTAAATGAAAAACAAAAAGAAGCAGTTAGAAAGGCTGTATCAAGTAATGGTATATTTTTACTTCAAGGACCTCCAGGAACAGGTAAAACACAAGTTATTGCAGAAACTGTTGCTCAAATGGTGAAAAAAGGTAAGAAGGTTTTGATATCTTCAGAAACACATAAGGCAATTGATAACGTATTTGAAAGACTTCCAAAAATTGCAGAAATCGTTCCAATCAGATTAATTCCATCAAATAATAAGAAAAATAATAATGAATATGATCCTAAATATTTAGTCGATAATTTTTATAAGAACGTTAGTTCTAATATGATTAAAGCAGTTAATCGTTATAAAAATTTCAAACAAAATAAAGAGGAATTCAATGAAAACTATCAAACATTACAATTACTAAAGAGTAAAATTAACAAAGATGAAAGTGTATTAGAATCTGCAAATAAATTAATTGAAGGCTTAGAAATTCAATCAAAAGAATTCAATTCAAAACTATCAAATTTAAATGATAAAAAAGATAATATTAGGATTCAATTAGATACATTAAATAGGACAATTAGACATATTGATAAAAATAGTTTAAGACCTGATGACGATGTTGATACACAATTAATTCTTAAATTACGTGAAGAACTTCAAACATTATTTAATGATAGCATTTATAAAGGAAACGATTTAGGAAATTTAGTCAGAAATATATATGATATTAAATTAGATGATATTGATAAAGAATTAGTTCTAATCAATCCTACATCAAGCAAAACTATGCTCGAAGTTAAAAGAAGTGAACTAAAAACTGAACTTGCTAAATATGTTGATGATTTGGGTGATATTATTGATCCATCATATGAGGATAAAGTTAAAGATATTAAAAGTGAATTAAAGAAAGTTCTTAACGAATTAAAAACTCAAAAATCTGATGTTGATACTTCATCACTTAAGATTTGTAACATATTCAATTATACATATATTGTGGATAATTTAGACAAAATTAAAACTTTAATTGAAAAATTAAAAGAACAAATACAAGAAATTAAAGTTAAATATATTAATGAAGTTAATATAAAAATTAACGATGTTGAACCAAAATTAAATAATATCGAAAATGAAATAAATGGATATAAGACAGAAATTAAAAAAATAAATGATCAAATTATTCAAATTCAAGACAATGATCAAGTTAAAGAGATTCAAAATAATAAGAATAAACTTATAGCCGATATTAATAAATTTTTCAAAGATTTTGAAATCAATGAACCATATCGTAACATTGATGAAGCATTAAGTATTATTAAAAATAAATGGGATGAACTTGAAAGCGACTATGCTAAAAAGGAACGAGAAAATAAAGAAAAAATCCCAATGTATGAAAAGATATCTAAATATTTGACTATGGACGATGTTATTGAAACTGATAGAAAAGTATACACTAGAGAATTATTTGAAAACGCTAATGTATTTGGTATCACATGTACTTCAAATGATAAATTTAGTGGCAGAAATGTAGAATCTTTATCAGATTATAATATTGATGATATTGATATAAAATCGGTAGGTATTGACGTAGTGATTATTGACGAAGTTTCAAAATCTAGTTTTATTGACTTATTAATTCCAATTCTATATGGTAAAACTGTAATTCTTGTTGGTGATCATAGACAATTACCTCCTATGTATGAATTTTCAAAATTAAGAGATGATGATTTTGAAGGACTTGATGAAAACATTATTAATAAAGATATTAATAAGAAATTAACTAAACTTTACGAAGAGTGTTTCTTTAAAACATTATTTGAAAAAATTTCCGATAGTTATAAAACGATGTTAGTTCAACAATATCGTTGTCATGAGCACATTATGAAAGTATTTAATCATTTTTATCAAGGTCAGTTACAACTAGGCTTTGAAGGTCAAAATAATAAAAAGAATCATAATGTTAGATTGATATCAAACGGTAGGACTATTATCGAACCTGATAAACATATTTATTTTGTAGATTGTAAGCAAAATGAAACTCATGAACAAGATTCAACTTCTATGTATAATACAGGTGAAGCTAAAGTAGTTGCAGAGCTTATTAGAAAATTAAATGATTTCTTTAAAAATAATCCGTCACAAGAAAAATTAAGTATAGGTGTAATTTGTACTTATGGTGATCAAGCGAGAAAAATAAAAGAAGTTCTAAAAAATGAAAAAGTTAAGACTGATGCATTTAAAACTGATGTTGAAAAAATGATTGTTTCAACTGTAGATGATTTCCAAGGTGATGAAAGAGATATTATCATTCTTTCAACAGTTAGAAACCCAGAAAATCCTGCTAGATCTAATCCTGGATTTATTCTTGCTTATCAAAGAATTAATGTTGCACTGTCACGTGCTAGAAGAATGCTAATAATGGTGGGAAATAGAAATTATTTAGTAAATAAAGGTGTTATTGATTTACCTGATATTAATGGTAAAGGTAATGATAGAAATAACTTTAGAGTTTATGATGAAATTATTTATACAATAGAACGCTACGGTAAAATTATAGAAGATGTTGATGTGTTAGAAGAAAAGGAGGCAAGAATAAATGGATAAGTTTAAATTAGAAACTTCAATTCAGTTTCCTTTCTTTAAATTAAATGAAGAAGTATCTTATTCAGAAGTAAAAAAGCCTTCAGGTGTTGCATATATGCTATTAGTGCTCATTAGTGAATATAATAATAAAAACGCCAAGTTAGCATATATTTTATCTAATTTTGGCGTTCCTAAAACGCTATATCGTATTTATATAGATACACTTAAAGATTTAATTAGAGAAGATATTCTTTTTTGTTCAACTCATAATGAATTAGATTATAAAAACTTTGATATTTACTCTATTAACGATTTTGGTTTCACAGAAAAAGGTAAGAAAGTTTTTGCGGAAGAATCTATTACAACTGGTGTTACGAAAGCAGCAAAAATACCGGTCTATTATAACATTGCTTTAAAACAATTATCTTTAACTATGTCATCTGATTTAGAAGCTAAACCTTTAATGGATTGTGCTATTACAGAAGATTATATAAATGAATTCGAATGCGAAAAAGATATTGAAGCATTTATTAACTTTAATAAAGGTGTTAAAATTCCAATTTATGAAAACGGTAAAATAGTAAAAAATGAATTGATTAAAAAAGAGGAAATAGTTACTAATGTTGAAAATATATCTAAAGAAAATTGGGTAGGAAAATATGACTGTTCATTTGATATAAATGGGGATTCATTAGTATTTAACTTTGAAGATAAAATTATTCAAAAATTCTTTGATAGCAATTATACAAGCGAAATGGTAAATAAGGCGATTTCGTTGAAAAATAAATTTAAGTTTAAATCATCTTATATGGAAAATTTAAGTTTATCTTCATTTAAAGATTATGATATTTTTAATGTTATTATCCCTAAAAACATAGATGATGAGCTTAAGCAAAAAGGGAAATTGTTAATTACAAAAGGGAATTATAAAAATAATAATTATTTAATCGAATCTATTGATGGATTAAATAAGATTAATAATGCAGTTGAGTTTATTACTGTAGATCAATCAGATAATAAAATTGCTTATGTACCTGGTGTTTTTAATTTTAATAGTGAATTAGGAACTATATCTATTCCATTAGTTTTAAAATTAAAAGTATCAAACGAAAAACTACAAGAAGTGTTAAAACCATATGTTTTAAAATTAAAAACATATAGTGAAGATAATTTTAAAGAATTGGTTAAAATAATCGGTGTTTCTAAAGATTATGAATTAGCATATAAAATTATGGATGATTATGCTTCAAAAGATGCAGAAAGCAATATAGTGATATTAAATGAAATAAAATCAACTGCTATGCTTAATTCAAATATTTTAATAAAGTATAAAGAATTATTATCTTTGAATTATGAAAATTATTTGAATAACGTTAATGAAGATAATTTAGAAACGACATTAAAGATTACAAATTCAATTCCTAAATTTTTAAATATTGCATCAAAAGCAGTTTTGGATAACATTTTTGATAAATTAGGTGAAATTAAAAATAAAATTAAAGTATTTGAAACATTAATTGAAAAAGGATTTGATAAGTCTACAGTTATACTTTATGTAAATCCTGTTAATGATGTATTAAATTCAAAAATTGTAACTGAAAAATCTTTAGTTGACTTAATTAATTATGATAATTGTATTACTTCATTAAAAGAATTAAGTAATATACATGATTATAAAAATTATGTATTTAGTGAAGAAGAAGTTAGTAGAAATGAATTTAAATCAACATATAACACTGCGAAAAACATTCAAAATGGTATTAACTATTTAAGGCAACAAAATCTTGATTTATTCACGAACTATGATTCTTATATGAAATTATTTGAAATGATTAATGATGATTTTAATATGTTAGACTCAGCTTTAAAAAATCCTAAAAATATTAAATTAGAATTAATTGAGAAGAAGATTAATTCAGGTGATTATCAATTTGTATTTGTTAATTTATCTGCTAAATTAGAAATGATACTCAAAAATAAATTCAAGTTAGAAGGTAAATTATCTGATATGCTATCTGAAGCAAGAAAATCCGGTATAATTGATAGAAACATTGTAAATGATTTACATGAATTTAGAGAAAATAGAAATGCTTATATTCATCCTGAGGATAGAGAATCTAACTTTAAGGCTGATGATTTAAGAAGATGGTGCAAAGAAATTTTTGAATTAAAGGAGGACAAAACAAATGAGTCATAAAGTAACAATTGATTTTGAAGGTATATCAATTCAAATTAAATCTCAATGTGAAGTAGCTGCTCATTCTTTATGTAAGATTGATAAGAAACTTGATTTAATACATAGAACTGCAGATAAACTTGAAACTTCAAAAGTGAAAGAATATGAAGATTATTTGTTGAATTCTAAAAATTTAATTCAAAATCAAATAAATAAATTTACTTCAAGTCTAGAAGAATATCAAAATTTAAAAACTAAATCATTTGATTCTGATATAAGATATGGAGATGCTGAAAGTAAGGCTTTAGCAAAAAAATATGAGGAATTGACTGGTGTAATTAAAGAACAAGGAATTGAATTATCCAACCTTGTTGATGATTTAACAGGTTCTAAACTTGAAGTTATTGATCAAATGATAAATGAAGGTTTACTTAATGCTGGAAATGAATCGTCACAAAAACTATTAAATAAAGTTAATGGTGTAATTGACGTTTCAAGAGAAATATTAGATAAGATCAATAGTATTGATGATGTAGCTTTAAGAGAACTTGCTTATAGAGAAGCACTTAAAGACGAGAATAAGAATTTAGATTTTGATTCTATTCTTGAACAAGCAAAATCTGAGTATGATATCTTACTTGGAAAGAAAACTAAAGAAGTTATTGAATCATATAAAAAAGAACTTAAATCAAATGGAATATCTTCTGAAGTACTAAATAACGTTTCAACTATTGAAGAAGCAAACAAGATTGTTAATGAATCTATAGTTGGTGAAAAAGTAAGGACTGAAACTCTTAGAGTTATTATTAAGTCTATTAGAGATAGAGGGTTTATTGTTGATACAAAGAAGAATCTTAAAATTGATAAAGAAAAAAATATTGTAAAACTTGTTGCATTAAAAGCTTCTGGTCAAAAAGCTGAATTTGAGATTCAATTAAATGGTAAATTCATGTATCATTTTGATGGTTATGAAGGATTAGCTTGTAACAAAGATATTACTCCATTTATGGATGATTTAAAAAATATTTATGATATTAATGTGCTACATGAAGAGATTCAACGGTCAAACCCTGATAAGATTCAAACTCAAAAATATCAATATGTTAATAAAAATAAAGGAACTAAGTAAGGAGGTATAGTTTATGTCATTACAAAATAGTTTCAATAAAATTAGAAGAAATGCTGGTATAAAGAAATGCGTTATGATTGATGGTAACGTTGGTGATGTATACCTTGATGATAAGAATAAAATTGTTACTTTAAGAGAATTCTTAGAACAAATGTTTAAAGATATGGACTATCAAGACATTGTTTATTGGGATCGTGTTGAAGGCGCAACAGGCGCAATAGACAAACTTACTTTAACTGATGAAGTTGAAGTTGAAGGTGATTCGTATGTATTTGATGATGAAGAAGATGATAAGCCTAAAGGACAACAAGGTTTATTTAAATCTCCTGCTGAAATATTAAATGTTGTATATAAAAATGTTATTGATAAAAAGAAGAAAGTAGCATTTATTATTAATTGGTCTGAATATTTATTTAGTAATAATGGTCTTTCTGATGATGAAAGACAAAATATAACGTTACTTGGTAAAGCGATAAAAGATCGCAAGGTAGATTATTTAAATTCCGATTGCAATGAAAGTGTTGTAGTAATTATTTTAAATAAAGCATCTGGTTTACCTTTATCTTTCTATCAAGGAAATCCTGAAGTTGAAATTGTTACTCTTCAAAAACCTGATAGAGAAGAAAGAAAGCAAATTGTTACTAAAATTGAGGATTCATTTAATGTTAAATTAAAATCAGGTACTACATCATTACTAGATGTGGAAAATATCGATTGTATTGATATGCTTGAAGATTTTACAAATAGAGAAATCATTCAATTATCAAGAATGTCTAGAAAAGAAGATAAGATGACTTTTGATAAGTTGTTCTATCTATTTAAATATGGGGAAAAGGAAAACCCATGGGAAAAACTAGAACAAGCGAGAGTTAAGAATATCAAAAAAGAACTAGCAGAACGTGTTGTTGGGCAAGATGAAGCTATTGAAAAGATTAAAAAAACAGTTGTTAAGGCATATATGGGATTAACTGGACTTCATAAAACTTCATCTAGATCTATGCCAAAAGGCGTATTCTTCTTTGTAGGACCTACTGGTGTTGGTAAAACTGAATTATCAAAATCATTAGCGAAGTTCTTATTTGGTGATGAACAAGCATGTATTCGTTTTGATATGTCTGAATACGCTCAAGAAAATAGTGATCAAAAGTTAATTGGTGCTGCTCCTGGTTATGTTGGATATGAAGAAGGTGGCCAATTAACAAATGCAATTAAAGAACATCCGTTTAGTGTTGTATTGTTTGATGAAATTGAAAAAGCTGCTAAACCAAATCCAAGAATCCTTGATATATTCTTACAAATATTAGAAGATGGACGTTTAACCGATTCTAAAGGCGAAACAGTATATTTTAGTGACACAATTATTGTATTTACATCTAACTTAGGTGCAAATGAAGTTCAAGCAAGTAATGATAAAGAAGGAGTCGCTAAAGAATTTATAAATATTGTTAAAGATTACTTTGACAATGAATTAAAGAGACCTGAATTACTTGGCCGTATTGGTTATAACAACATTGTGCCATTTAATTTCATACAAGATAGAGAATTCCAATATAAGATATGTAAATCTAAATTAAAACCTGTTATTAAAGGAATTGATGAAAAATATAAACTTGAATTAGAATTTGAAAAAGAAATGGATTCAATTAATTATATTTTACAAGGAGTTGATTCATCTAAAGGCGGCCGTGATATTTTAAACGCTATTAACGACAGATTACTCGATCCACTTGCAATGTACTTGTTTGAAAATAAAGAAGATTTACGCTCATTAAGAGGCAGTAAAATACTTACTAAAGTAGGTAAGGAAGGATTCACGTTTGAATTCGCAGATTAAATTTAATGTTGCCTACATTAAATTAAGCACAAAAACTGAAGGGCCTTTTAATAGATGTTGTATATGGTTTCAAGGATGCAATTTACATTGCAAAGGTTGTTGCAATGTAGATTTGCAACCTTTAATACCTAATCATATAGTTACATTAGATGAACTTTTAAATATAGTTAGAGATGCTAAGAAGCAGTTTGATATTGAAGGAATTACATTAAGTGGTGGAGAGCCTTCACTTCAAAATGGATTAGTAAATTTTAATAATGAGGTTCGTAAATTAGGCTTGGGCATAATTATGTTTTCAGGTAAAACTAAGAATCAATTACAAGAAAATCTTATAGAAAGTGTCGATTTATTAATTGAAGGTCCGTTTTTAGAAAATAAATTAGACAACCAAAGAATATTATTAGGATCTACAAATAAGAATCTTTCATTCATTACTAATAGATATAAAAAATATGAAGATTACTTTAACAATTCAACGTCAATTGAAGAAGTAACTGCAGAAGATTATCTATTTATTAACGGGGATTAAAATCTTAAGATTGTTTAATAGGGAAGTATAGATATGAAATATTTGTTTTTTGATTTAGAATTTGCAACCTCTAGAAATGGTATTTGTAAGATTTGTGAATTCGGATATGTTTTAACTAACGAATTATTTGAAGTAATTAAAAGAGATAATTTAATTATTGATCCATACATTAATAGAAGTGAATGGGACTATAGAGTAGTTAGGACAATATTAACTAGAGATATTAAAACATATGAAAGAAGTAAAAGATTTGATGAATATTATGATGAAATATGTGGTTTGATTCTAAATGCAGATTATGTATTCGGCCATACAATAGATTCAGATGTTAAAGCATTGAACCAAGATTGTCAAAGATATGATTTACAATCAATAGATTTTGATTTTTATGATGTTAAAGAGATTTATAAACAATATTCAAATATTAAAAATTCAACTTCTGTAATTAATATTTTAAAAAACTTAAATGTAGATGGTGAAGATAATAGTCATGACGCTGAAACAGATGCATATAATACTATGTTATCTCTTAAGAAAATGTTAGAAAGCTTAGAAATAAATCTTGATGAACTTTTGGAATTAGTTCCTAATATAGAAGATAATACTAAGAATTTTATAATTAAATCTATTGAAGAAAATAAGAAAATAAGATTAGAAAAATTCAAGTTAGGTTTACAATCTCCAATTAAATCTAATAATATTAGATACAAGAAAAATTATAGAAGATATTATCAATTTTTAGATAATGTAAAACCTAATGGGAAATTAGGAAATGTATTTG
>CAVAQB010000103.1:0-12656 GCA_963590725.1 Anaeroplasmataceae bacterium
CTCGCACATACTCATATACAATTTGTCCAGATTGTCTTAAATCTTCAAGTGTCATAAGTATTGATTTATATTTTCTGCTATATTATAAAGAGTTTGGAAAAAATATACCGTATTTCCAGAAGATATTTCAGCCCATTCTTCACAATGATTATCCTCAGAATCAATAGATAATAAAATTTGTAATTTATTATTTATTACTCTAATTCCTAAAATTTCATTTTCTCCAATAAAGTCATAATAGAAGTCATACCAAAGAGCATATATTGTATCTTTAGTTCCATTATTACTAGTATTAATATACCCATGATGTTTTTCAACTATATCTATTATTTCATAGTATAGTTTATCATACAAATTAGCGATTGCTGTTAATGTCTCATTCATTGTGTTATTAATTGAAAAATAAAAGAGCTGGCTTCAGGCGGTTTTATCCCTACTTTAATGTTTTTCACATCTCCGGTATCAAGCTTCAGCTCTTAACAATTATACTTTTGCTAAGTATTACTTCCTTCATTGGAAAGCAACTAAGGTCAACTCTATTCTCCTTGTTGGAAATATTGTTAAAAGGTCAGCAGAAGTTTTATAGTAAACCTGCGAAAACTAAAAAAGCGGCACTGTTTTACAGCACCGCTTTCTATAATTACGATAAGAATTTCTTCTTAAGTATGTAGCCTAATACTCCAGTTTCAAAAATAAGATTAATAATTGATACTATAATCTTAAATGTATCTACTTCAGTATTCCAAATTGTTACATTGGTCATAATTGCTATAATTAACATTATAAAAATAGCAACTGCAGTTCCAAATTCTTTTAAAGACGTTTTTAAATCTTTCATACTTTTAATTTCTTGAAATTAGTCTTTGGTGGTCAAATCTTCTTGCATAACCAGTAGCACCTTCTGCTTTCTTATCTGTAATATTCGGATTTAACCTGTCAGTTAATTTTCCTCTATTCCAATATATAGCAGTAGCAAGATCTTCAGGAATTTTCTCTCCATCAGAATAATGATAAGCATTATCACCCAATTGTTGAGAAATATAATTTAATCTTATCATAGTAGCATCTGCAGATTTACGAGGATCTTCTGCTACATTTTGAGCAGTGATTCCTGCATTTTCATATTGCTGAGCTAATTCTGGGTGTTCACTAATGTCCTTATTTATTTTAATTTGTGTTAAACCTTGAGAATTTTCATCAACAGGTTCTCCTGTAATATAAGATAAATAAGTTTTGCCTTGAGTTATAGCTTTATCCCCTAAAAGCTGTTTCCCTTTATATCTAAGAGAATTTCCTGACTTAGTTTCTCTTTGTGCTAAGTTTACAGCTAATGCAGCATTTTTTGCATAGGTATCTTCATCCCACCCAAAAGTATTTTTATAAGTATTACGTTGAGAATTTAATTGATCAATAAATTCTTTAGATTCTTCAGATTTAGCATGCTTGGGATCAATTTGAGTAATGACTGCTGCGTCTAAAGTTCCCCCATTAACTTCACCACCAGGATAAAATCTAGGAATAAGTTTTCCGCCATTTTCAAGAATACCTAATTGTTTTAATTTATTAGTTACTCCTGAGAATAAACCGTAATCTCTTTCTCTAGCTTCAGCAATAGCAGTTATACCATAGCCTTTTTTATTTTTTCCACCCAATACACTATCATAGGAATCATTACGTACTGTTCCATAAATATTATGAGAAACCTGCCAAGTATTTGTATGAGGATCAAAATACAAATTTCCAGTATGTGTTCCAGTTATTCCTTTTTTTCCATTTTCCCACGCATCCTTTCTTTTATGAGAGCCATCATAATACATATTAACAAGATAAACTTTATCCTTATCTAGAGATTCTGTATTAAAATTCTCTTTAAAAGTATCTGCTGCTAAATGATTTCTTGTGTCAGATGCTTCATCTGAATAAGCACTTCTATCATAATGGGTCCCCTTATATCCAGAATATAGCATTTTAGCTATGCCTGAACTCAAACGAGTCCAAGCATGACCAGTAATTTCATCACCAGTATATCGAGGTCTGCCTTTGCTATCTTTATAATGACGTAATGAGTCATTTGCCCATTTAGCACAATATGTAGTTGGCTCCCAAGACTGTGTTTCTGGATTATAAGCATATGCTTTATTTCGCCCCTGTATAGATCCTGAAATCTCTTTAGGTGAATATCCTGAAGTAACATTTCCTTGAACAAATCTGTCTGTACTTAAATTCCAACCTGCCGCTTTAGCATTATTAAAAGCTGCAGTAGTATTTTTTCCAGTTAATCCATCGGCTATCTTAGTTACATAGGCATCTCCATACTTTTTCTTCACAGCATTAACATATGCTGGATCATAATATCCATGATCCAATAGCCATTTTTGTTGGCTTGCTAAATCTGGAGTTAAATTCTGCTCTTGAGTTTGTTTACGAGAAAAAAGTTTCATTTGATATAAAGCCAATTAGTTTGTTTGTATTTACTAAATATAGCAACTAAAAACAAAGGTTGACCTTTACAATATCCATATCCATATTCTCCCATATCCAAATATATAGCAGTATTACAATACTGTTTACAGATTTCAGCAAAAGAATCAAGTGTTAATGGGATATTAGATTCCAAAATAAATGTTTCAGAATTACTTTTACACAAAGCTCTTCTAAAACACTTTCTATTATCCTTAAAAACAGAGACTTTATTATTATTTACTAATACTAATTGTTGAAATCCCTCAGAACTTTTCCATGTTTTTCCAACAGAAAAGGAATTTCCAGTTAAGGAAATTTTTAATTTTCTATTAGAATTATAAATTTTATCATTTATTCTGTACTCACCTAAAACATTTCCCAATGAATCAGAAAATGCTGCCGGAACACACATTTTAACATTTTTAGGTCTAGTTGTGCTCCAGTGTAGTTCTCCTTCAGGTAAAGAAATTTTATTTACTGAAGTATTAGGAATTAAAACACTTATTACAAGTAAAAAATCAACTATTGTCATATCTGTAATACCTTTGTTTTAAATTACTTTCAAATGCTACACATTTTTATTCATAATTCAAAATTAATCTATAAACATAAAAATTAGGGACTCTTAATGGATTCGAACCATTATCTTTGCAGGACTTACCATTAAATCGAAAGAGTCCAAAGTTAGTATTTTTTGTTATATCATCACAACGGAAAACTAACAACCTGTTTTTACGATAAAAGAAATACAATTTCACACCGAAGCGACTGATATTCTCGGCCGTACCTATTTTCAGTTCTTTAGATATACTTTTACTCGAGTTATTATGTATATCGTCTAGCATACTACCTGGGATAATTTGGCAGTTGTATTTCCTTGAGCTTGTATTTAAGTCTTACTCTAAAGACTATTAACTATATACTAAAAGTAATTGAACTTTTGGGATATTCGTTGGATTTTCAAATGCACCTTGTTCATTTAAGGTTTTCCACACATTGTATCCATAAAAATCTGAATACCATGCTGAAGAAAAACCAGAAGATGTTACGTAACTACCTCCAGTCATTGCACTGCCAGGATTTGAATAATCAAATTCTGCTACTGGAGAATAAGTATTTCTAAAAGTATTAATTGCAGAAGCGCTTGTTAATCTCGTTAAAGATACATATATTTGTAATTTTCCTTTATATGTTGCAGAAGCATCAATGACAAACCAAGTTGAATAGTTAGACTCTTTATGTCCTACACCTATTCTAGGATATAGCGTACTTGATTTCTGAGATACGCGATTAGAGCTAAAGGTGCCAGTAGTTACAGAGATTCCAGTTGTATTTTCTAAGCTTCCAGTATAATTATCAGGAAAGCTTCTTACTCGAAAATATATATTACCTAATTTTCTATATGAACTACTTACAGATTTTGTTACACAATATGTAGAAATATATTGTATTGAGTAATATTCCCAAGGCGCTCCAAACTGATTATAACCATTAAGTAACTTCTTAAATTTATAGGAACGATTTGCATCTGTTACTTTTGGTAAATCATATGTATTTGTAATTTCATTTCCATAAGCATCAGAAATTTTTAGTACTCTTAAATTACTACCTAGAATACTTTGAATTTTATTAGCAACATAAAAAGAAGCACTTTGATGATATGGAATACTTCCTGATGTATTATTATAAAGAATACTGCTATCTATTTTAATAGTTTTTGTGGCTGTTGTAATAGCAGAAGCACCTTCAGTTAAATATCGTACTTGAATAGTAAGGTAATAGTCAGAAACTGTGATTGGTCCAGTTATATATTGATATGTATTAGAATTTTGCTGAGCTTCAGGATCATCTACGTCTGCTCCCCAAACTCCCCAACCTCCAGTATAATCAGCATAATAAACTACTTCTACTGAACCCTTTCCGGAATTATAGCTACCATGTACAGCAATATCCATATAAAAACCTAAAGCTGACGTCAAATCACCTAGCATTATCAGCTGATCTGCTTTATAAGTTTCAGGATATGAAATTTCTACATCACTTCCACTTATAACTTCAGTTTTAGTGGGACAATATTGATGTAAAGATTGGGAAACTACAGAGGCAGGATATGTTGCTCCTAAGTCAATAATATCCTGCCAACAAGCTATTTTATTATTTACTATACTACCTTTAGTACAGGCACTTTTACAATCTCCACAGTCATCACAATTAGTATTGATATGATATTTATTATCATCTCCCAACACAATTGCACTCTTTGTACATTTTGATACACAAGTACCACAGTTAGTACAAGCTCTGGAATCTGGAGAAGATAAAATATACATTATCTACCTTGACCTCTATATTTCTTTTGATACATCTTAGACTTTTTGTTGTTGGAATGCCTATTCTTAGAATGAATTCCAGGATGTTTTGTGTAAGGCTTCTTATGAAAAGAAGCAATAGTAGTTTTTACTGCCATAGTTTTAAAAATTTAAGGTTAAACTTAGCTCCTCTAATAGGAATCGAACCTATATCTCTTTACCCGTAGATGTGTAATACCCATTATACTATAGAGGATCAGATAGCTAGGAAATAGGGTTTCATTCGTACTAATGCATCAATTCAGTGTACACTTGTCCCATTCACGCGTGATTGATGACCTTGCTTCAGTTTCCTTGTTAGATGTTTAACTACCCGTCGGTAATCTATCTATTAAGTATGCTATCTTACTTATTTTGGCAATCTGGTGAGATTCGAACTCACGGCATACAGCTTTTTAGGACTGTTGCTCTGACCAACTGAGCTACAGATTGCTTTTTCTTTTAACCCAATTACTGAATACACGTTTCACAACGTATTGTAGTTCTAGCAGGAATCGAACCTGCATCAATTGGTTCTTCCATTAAACTATAGAACTAAAAAAGCCTGTGATTTATAACGTTAGCACAGGCAACTCCGAACACCTAAGAACTCTGGCAAGTAGGTATCACTTTCCGTACCATTTTCGTTGGTCTTTCATTCCGATTAGCTTAAAGGCGTTGTTGCCTGAAATCAGTCCAAACTAAATTAAAGCATAAAGACTAAGACTTAAACTGAGACCTACACTAACAACTGAGACTAAAACTGAGACTGCCTTTCCGAAGAAAGAAACACAGAAATTTTAGTTCGTTAATGTAGTCAGTACACCTTTAAGTAAATACTTAAAGTATTTTTATTATTGCAAATAAAAATTCTTATAACACAATGGCTTTAATTTAATTCAATAAATGTAGATTAAGGTTCGATATCACCTAAGTTCTACAACCTGGTACAACCCGTTTTAATTGTCTAGGTTATTCAAGTAATCTACAATACCTGAAAGTTTCTCAGGAATTGCAAATTTAATCTTAGACAAACGAGCCTCTTCTTCTGTCTTCCAACTATTAAACTGGAAAGAAAGAGATTCAACCTTAGATTTATACTCAGAAAAGAGGATATCATATTCCTTCTGAAGAGCAAGACGTTTATTGTCTGCTTCAAGATTAAGTCTATCCTGTTCTTTTCTGATAATACTCTTAAGGTGATTAAGAGACTGTTCTGTCTGACGATAATTCTTCTGAAGATGAACGAATAAATCGTCTACTACCTTGCTTTCAACACTAGGAGTTCGATGTGTGATAATAGTATCACGACCATTACCCGAGGTAGTATAAGGCTGAACGACATACTTATGCATATCTCCTCTAGCCTTCTCCATAGGATTATCAGGATGAATGAATTTACCGTAGACAGCACTTTTCGCTTCTAAGGCAAGATAGTCTTGTCTATCTTTAATGGATAAAGTAGCAAGAACCTCCTCAAACGAAACAGAAGAGACAGTAGGCGCTTCCGAATTTGGAACTACAGGTAACTCAATTCCATTTTCAAGAGCCCAATCAGTCATACCAAGACGTCTCCTTTGTTTTTTATAGTTTTCTAAAGCTTTACGTGCTTCAGCAAACCAAGAAATAAAGGAGTCCATTTTAGCAACTAAATCGAGGTCTTTTTCAATTTCATCAAGTTTCTCTTTAGTAATACCAATACTCGAAGGTACCTCAATAGCACTACCTACAACAGTAATTGTAGTATTCACAAAACAAATGTTCTGTAATTCTTGCTCTGCCTTAGCTTTTACTTGAGAAGCCAAAGCACAAAGATGACTCGCACTTGTTTCGTTGAGTCCTTTTTCGCCTTCTTTAGCGAAGAAAACTGAATCAATCATAATTGGTTGTATTTAAATTAATTTGGAGCCTTCTGTAGGAATCGAACCCACATACTCTGATTACAATTCAGATGTAATACCATTATACTAAGAAGGCAGAAGGGAGAATCTAAGAACCATTCAATCCGGAAAAGAAAATTCTCCATTAATGTTATCCCATCCATTCTATAACATTAATTCTTTTTATAAGGAGTCAGAAATGTTTTCTTCTGTTTAAACTATGACAACTAGTATATCTCGTCTTTTCTTTCCTTATAGCTAACTATGTACACAGCTAGACTTCTAGTTCATTTACCAAATTTTGACTTAGGGATGCTGAGGAACTAGCAAGATACTCCCATTTTACATTTTGGATTTAACCAAATTATAATATTCTTTACCTTTGTTATGCAGCGATATTGCTCTGTTAATATCTTGACTTGGATTGTGATAATCTTGAATTATACAAAACATTTCCAATGTCTTAACAGGACTTAATCTATCTTCTAAAGTATAAACTTCTTCACCAAGAATTCTATTTGCTTCTCGAACATAGATTGGCATCAATTGCATAAGTCCGGTGGCACCTGAGGAAGAATTAACCGCCTCAGGATTTCCGTGGCTTTCAACCTCTATGATTGCCTTCACTGTTTTAGGAAAGTCAGTTTTAATCCATATTGTATCATGGATATAAACTGGCTCCATAGCTTCAATACGCTTACACTCTTCCATATGCCTATTTTCTTCGGCAAATAATAGATAAGTTCCTGTCAACAGTAAAAGCAATCCTGTATAAACTACTAAAATAGATTTCCATCTCATAGATTCAATTTATATGCAAATTTAACATTTGAATATGTAATGAATATCCAATAATCCCCAGAATTAGTGTGAGTAAAAGTTACTGTGCAAGTAACATTATCAATATCTCTTGCTTCGTAATTTCTCTCATAGCCTAAACTAGGAAAGAAAGGAGTAGTAATTGAATTTACTAAGTTAAATAACTGAGGGGTTTTTGAAAGAATTATTAATTGATCAGTGTCTGTAAAGATCTTTATCTCAATATTAGTATTCTGAACATTTCCCCATTCATATTCACCAGTCCAAGCATTATATTCTGCAAGACAAGCGCGGTAAGCACGGTAAATGAACTGCTGGGCAGATACATCTACTGACATAGTGATTAATACACCTAAAATAATTAATAACTTTTTCATATTTGTTGAATTTTTGTTGTAGCCCCAGTGAGACTCGAACTCACACGGACATTTCTGTCCAAGGGATTTTAAGTCCCTCATGTCTACCGTTCCATCATAAGGCCATAAAAGCAGTTTAACAACATGCTTAGGTTGTCTACTATCAATGTCTGTCTAACTTTTCCACCTAAGTAATTCTAGAAATTCTTAGGGGTTACCTTTTTGTTTAGAATAGTAGAATACTTAATTAAGTACGGTTTTTATATTTTTTGTAAGACTGAAATCAAATATACTTACAAAATACAAAAATTCCAAATGATTTTTCAAAAATTCAGAGTTTTTGTATTAACATTCAAACCATCTTTGTTCCGCTTTAAGAATTCGATAACCTCTTTCTTTAAGAAAAGATATAGCATCTAATTCTTTTTGCTTTAGATTTTCTTCAGTTGGAGCTTTAAGTTCACGTACTTTTGCATAATGAACTTTATTTGCTTTACTAATCATTTTGCGTACAGCCCCAACTGAATCTTGAAATTTCTTATAGTAAACTGGTTCTTTAGGGAATATATATACTCCTGCTTTCTTTCGTTCTATTACACCATATTTTACATACTGTGTAATATAATTATCGCTACCAGGAAGTCCCAATTCTTGTAAAGTTTTTGTAAGTTCTCTACAAGAAAATTCAGTACCTAATTTACTATAACGAACACGAGCACCATTAAAAACTTCAGAAACTTTTTTAGCTTCCACATCCGTTAACGTTCTCATCTTCCCAAAGGTTATAAGCTTCAACAATCAAATCTCCTGATTCAATAGATTGCCTATTATGATATTTATCAAACAGGTTAACTCCATTGAATACACGAGGCTGAAAATCGTGCATATGATCACGATTTCCTACTTGAATCGTCAAGGAAAAACCATCTTTTGACGATGCATAGATAGTTCTCTTAAAATGTTTACAACCCTTATTCAACTTTTTACTATGTGGCTTAAAAACATTTTTAATATCCATAGTAAATTACCTACTGGACTAGGATTTATTGCGATTCCAGAAATTTGTTATTTTGCATTCAAGTATAACTACTTGTCTTGTTTAAAGCTTCAGCTACTATTATTCACCTACTGAAACAAGCTAACTAGAAATAAATAAAGCTCCCATAAAGGGAGCTTATATTATGAATTTTCTATATACTTTTTAATTAAAGATGCATGGGATAATGGAGAACTTGTATTTAGAATATTATCATTAGTATCGTAGTCAAGAAGAATAACATCTCGACTATTACTCATAACTTTAATCTTTTTAACAAGATCTGAACATTTATGCTCAAGCACCCAATTATAAGAAGGAACATAAATTTTCTGACGAGCTTCTATATATCCTAAAAGTTCATTTCCATATTTATGCCCTTTGCATAATCCATGTACTCTACAAGTTCGTTTAAGTCCTTTCATTGTTCTATTTCTAAAAGAATCTAAACAAACTCCTTCATTTTCAAATACCTTTAGTCCTTGCCATATTCCTTCTACGGAGGCAGAAGTTAAAGCAAGACCTGGGACTGGAATATCCATTACTGGATAGAATGGACTTAAACGAATAAATTCGTCCTGAGCTTTACTTGTAACATCAATAATGATACAATTAGGATACTCAGAACGAATTTTTTCAAGAGAACATTTTTTACTCTTTATAATTATCATATCTAAAAACTTAATTATCTTTTAAAAAACTTATTGAAAAACTAGGTCTTTGTCGTTTCAAGCTGTTAACTCAGTCCATAGTATTCGATCTTATTGATTTTCGTTATTTGAATTTAATACTAGGCATTTGACCTCCCGTTCCTTTTTTCAATAAGTTTTATTTTATTTCCTTTTTTAAAACTTGGGGTAATTATAGATTTTGGACTTAATATAATATCAGTTACTTCAGGAACTCCTATTGCACCTTGATTTATATCTCGTACATTCTTTATAATCGCAGCTTTTGGACCATAGCTTTTTCCATTAATTGCTGTAATAGAAGGTACTTTAACATCTCCAACATATGTACCAGGATTAGCTACAAGCATAGCTGCAAGTTGATTAACAGTAGTTTTTTGATTTGGATTAAGGAGTTGCTTACCATTAAAGGTAACATTCTGACTTCCTAAATTTCTTCCTGTTCCACCAATTATAGTTTGATAGGAATTTCCTTTCATATCTGTTATTAACTCAAGTGGATTAGCAACCATTATTTCATGAACTCCATCTATATTTCTATTTCTAAAAATTTGAGTTAGATACAGAATATTTTCTTTTAGCTTCTCAACATCCTTAACTTGATCCCCTTTCGGGTTAAGAAGTCCTTTATTCATTTTAACAGGAACATGTAAACTTCCGTCTTCGTACTTATACTTTTTAAAAATTTCTTCAATTTCTTGAAGAGCTTTTTTAGCAGTATCTTTGACATTATCGTTTGGTAATTCTGTTTCAATGAGCTTCTTCATTCTCTTCATACTATCTGATTTTCCAAAACCACTATAGTAAATAACTTGAACAGGATCATCCATACTAAATGTACCTCCATACTTAGTTTGGAAATTAGGTTCAAAAGATGTTTTACCTACTTTAGAGTCAAAAGTTGTACCTCTATATCCTCCAAGTAATCTTTGTTTCCTTCCTGTCCTCGCGTAGTTTTGAATAAGTGCATCAGGTGAAAGAGTAATTCCTAAATGAGAAATTTCGGCTAAATCTTCTGGTTTAAGCTTACCTTCTCCTAAATCCTCTATAACCTTCATAACCTTTTTAGCAGCTTCATCATTATGTTTTAAGCCCTCAGCTAAATAAGGTTTAAGAATTTCCATCTCACCATCTTTTCCTAACCGATTGACAAATTTAATGACATCATCAGAACTTTTGAGCATTTTAGAGCCTGCTCTTATTTGAGCACCTGAAACTCCAGGAATAATTAATCCTGCAGCGGCTAAAGCTGCTTGTCCATATTTTCTGTTTTTGATGCCGTCAGCTAAATCTTGAACATCCTGTGCTTCACCAACTCCTGGAATAAAACCAGCACCTATATCTAAAAGAGGATGTTCATCCCTAAATTTTTTTACTTTTTCTGAAATTCCCATAATTAGTATAGTTTTTATAAAAAAACTTATTTTTAATAGGAATTCCAAATAAAAATAAAAATTTAAAAGAAAATAGGACAAAGGAATGGATTCGAACCATTTAATATGTACTCGTTAAGCAAGAGAAGGAACCGATATATTCGTACATAAGTTTTAACCAATATAAACTACCTTTGTCTTAGAATACTTAAGCATTTCACAACGCTTGTATTCATAGTTACATATAATAACACAACAAAACCAAGAAAAACTTCTTACAAAAAGAAAAGGCCTACAAAGAGACCTTTTCCTAAATAATTAAACAGATTCAGATTCCTCTTGTCTCTGTTTTAACATTCCAGCTACTTCATTTAGTTTGGCATGATATAATTTTTCTGAACCCATAGTTATCATTGCCAACACATAAAGGAGATTTACTGGAGTATCCTTGTCTAAGGATACTTCAACTCCATCTACCATTACCTTGTAATTAAATGGAGTCATCTCGACTACCACATTCTTCATTGTACACTATTTTAAAATTCCAAGCCTGTCTAAACTTGGAAAGGATTTTTTTCCCAGCTAATGTATATGGGACAATGGAACCTAATACCCATAAAATACATATAGTAAATAACCACCAATCTATAGGCCAGTTAAAGAAAATGGCCCCAGGGATTGATATCAATATGGCAATACTCATGATTACCATAATTACCAATGCAGCAATATAAGAAATTCCTGCAAGATTGTAAATAATAAAATTCTTAATCTTCATCTTTTTAGTTGTTTAAAGGTTGGAGACTGAGAGGAGATTCGAACTCCTAGCATTTTCATGCAGCCATTTCCCCTAATTTAGAAGATAACCCCTTAAACAACTATTTTTAGGGGTTTAGTTCTCAGTCTGATTTTTAGTTACCTCTGTTGGATTCTTCCCGGATAACCATTTTCTCTATACTCATCATATTTCCTTCTGGCATTTTGCCAGATTACATAGAAATTAGAAAGCAAGAGTCTTTTATACTGTTTGAATGCCACAGTATATTCATCAATTCCTGCTTTTCTCCAATCAGTAGCAGGAAGAGTTGATAGTCCATAAATCCCTCCAAGATATATTTCATCCAAAATCATTTTCTCAATAGATTTTGTACGAAATATACCGTATGCACAAGGACCTATGTTTTCATTTTGGAAGCCTGCTTTCCAAGCTTCCTTATGCCAGTATAAAACTTCTTCAAAAGTAGAAGAAGCTTCTATTCTGTCTACAAATTCTTGATATCTCTCTACTATCACATTAATAGTAAAAAGATTACCAAGATTTTCTTTCATTTTATTCTTATGAAAGAAGAGATTCCAAGAATTATACTTCTGCATAGTTACTCAGAAGTATAAATACCTTAGTCGCTGACTCTTTCTCTTTTAAATTGTTAGAGAGTAGATCATGTGCAAGATTCACTAAAAAATGAACCTTATCGCCTTCTATACGGAAGGCTTTTAGCTGATGGTTTCCATACAGTTTACCATAACGATTTTCAACTACTAGTCGAAACTTAAAAACATCTATCATATCTTTATCATTTAAAAATTATCAAATAAAAAACCTCACGCATTTCACAACGAGTGAGGAAAAAGCACTCATCTATTCCACCAAGGTTCATCCTCAGTGGGACTATATAGTTCATTTAATTCTTG
>CAVAQB010000104.1:0-12540 GCA_963590725.1 Anaeroplasmataceae bacterium
GTTAAATTAATAAAATCTGACTGAATATCTGAAGTTGTTAATGCTCCTACAGTTACTTGTTCGTTTAATAATTGGTCTACTGCACTATCAGCATTTATTTTAAACGTATTATTATCAGTAGTTATAGACACATTATTTCCAGCAGCTATAGGTAATTTGTGCACATTAGTTACTGGTTGTGTGTGAACTGTTCCTGAATCATCCATATACTGAGCATTAGCCATTTGTTGGTATTTAATACCATTATCTACACTTAAACTTGTAGCAGTAAAAGAACTATCATCAATTCCCTTCATATTATTAATACCTATACCATCAGTACCTTTATCACCTTTAGGACCTTGTATACCACTAGTACCTAAGTCAATCCATTTAATATCAGCTTCAGATGTTCCTTGTATACAATATACGTGATTTACTCCATCAACTGGAATTAAATAACATTCACCCTTGTTTTGCATTTCTAAAGTTGGTGTTGGTAATTGGGAAGTATCAGTAAGTGTTGCTCTAATATTAAAAGCAGGTCCTACATCACCATCAGTACCATCTTTACCATCTTTTCCGTTAGTACCATTACTGCCATTTGAACCATCTTTTCCTGAGTAACCTCTAGGTCCTGTAGCTCCTCTAGGACCTCTTTCGCCTTGTTCTCCAGTGTCACCTTTTTCACCTTTAGGACCTTGTTCTCCTATTGCAGGAAACTTACCTACATCGATAAAACCATCACCAGTTTGTAATTTAGTGTATACGTATAAGTTATAAGGTGTTTCAGATCCTATTAAATATGAATCTCCATATAAATAATCAGCCTTAGGTATATTATCTATAGATGTATATAAACCTAATACGTGTATTCCTAGTTGCTCTATTAATCTACCTGTTTGAAATTGCTGTGTTAAATATTCAACTTGGTCTTCTAAGTTTCTATATACTTTTCCATTTATATTAATTGCCATTTTCTTTAACCTCCGTTTCTGCAATTTTTTCTTTTACATATGCTACATATACTGTATTATAATAATCATATGCTTTATCTAATGAAATTAATCCAAAACATATAAATAATGCCAAATTCACAAAAGCTAGTAATAATAAGCTCCAGTCTTTTGATCCTACAATTATTATATATATTAAACCACATGTAGTAAATGCCATAGTTAATCCTTTAGTAAAAATATCTTTTATAATATTTAAACTCCAGAAATATTTTAAACTATGATTCTTTTTATCTTTAGTCTTATTTCCGTAATATATATTAATTAATTTTTTATTTTCTTCAATATTTGCCGCAAAACTAATTCCTTGATATCTTAAGAAATTAGCTATAATTACCCCTACAATCGCATTTATTCCTGCAAAAGTTACTGTAGTCGTAGTATTATGTACTTGAAATCCATTGATTAGTGTTACTATTAGTATAATATAAGCGCAGGAACTAATAACTGCGCCTATAGTACCTATATATAGTAAGATATGTTTAAGCTTTTCATTCATTTCTACGGTCAATCTCCTTATTAATTAGATATCTGTTACCATACATTTTAGCAATATTAGCAATTCCATATGTATCTATTAACCATATTACAAACGTAGCATACATTGCTGCATTTCCTAGTAAATAATTACTAGCTATGATATTAATCATCCATACACAAGGTCTTATTTTATCTTTAACTATAAGAGATAAGACAATCATAGGCAGTATACTTATACCTAGTGTAGTTATAACTGTACCAAACTTCTCTTCAAATGTAAGACCATCATCAGTAGGTTCTTTACCAGCTAAAAAGATAATTAAATACACAGCTAACAAACCGTAACATAATACCCATTCTAAGACTTTAAATAAGATTGCCTTATTTCTTGATTGCTTTGTTACTTCTGTTTTCATACTTAACTTTACTCAACTCTTCTATTAGTTCTTTGTTTATTGCTTTAAGCTCTTGATTGTCTTTTAATAACTGTTCGATGTGATTATTTATATCTGTAGTACCATCTTGAACAGCTTTATTAACATCAATACCAGCCAATTTAGTAAATACTTTCTTAATACATTCATTATTAATTAAAAATGTAACTAACGCTACTACATAACTAGCAATAATATTACCATATTCTAATATGAATTCTTTAATTACTTCAAATATTTCCATTTACTCTACCTCACTTTCATATAATAATGGATCTTGTGGCTCAATTATACTTAAGAATAACCTTCTGAATTTGTTTAGATATACCTCAGTATAATCGTTACTTAGTAATGCAATATAATCTGCATATGCACTTATTTTACCTTTTTTAGCTTTAACTGTATTCTGCTGAGAAATAAAATTCAACTCATCAGTACTACCTATCTCATTAGGATTATTAGCAGTATTACTAGTAGAGCTGTAACTAGTTTCTATTTCTTCTTCAGTCATTGCTCTTAATTTAGATTGTAGTTGACTTTTCTTTAACCATGCAGGTGTATTTTGTATAATTATACTAAACATATTTTCTTTAAATCTGTTAGTATCTGTTGAAGCAATTATACTATTTCCAAATCTGCTATATAACAAATAATATATACTAGATATTAGTTTAGTATTAAATATATTTTCATTTGGATTTAAAACTGGTATTAAATTATAAACACCTGAATTATTGAAATCATTAACAAAATCATCTGCAGAAGTATATAAATCACCAAATCTATTATTTCTAAATAACCCATATACACTAGTCATTTGAATCACCTCCAGAATCTTCACCTGAATTATCACTCATCATATCTGAACCTCCCATTATATTTGTAGGTTGAGGCATTGACATTAATACTAATTGAGTAATATCAACAATCATAGCAGTACCAAATACATAATTAGCTAAGTTACAGAAATCTTGTCTAAGTGCAAACCCATTTTGTAATGGACTTCCAATTGAGTTACCTACACCCATCATAGCTTGAGCTTCATTTACATATGCTTTTTTATCATATATGCCACCGCTTTCAATTCCATAACAGCTTTTACGTATATTATCTAAGCTTTGTAACATTAATAAGAATGGCTCGCCACCATTAGTTGTACCACTTGCTGTAAAATCTTGGAAATCTATTGAACCTTCAATTGGAATCCATTTTCTTCCTTCTGTAGCAGCAGTATCTACACTTCTACTAGCTAGTTCTACATTAGAATACTCGTCCGAATTGTTTACTCTCATACCAGAAACACCAGTAGCATTCATTAAAGCAGTTCTTCCATATGGAATCATTGAGCTCATTACGTCTAATATTGGTTCTTGAATTTGCTTTCTAGGTATTATTGTTTCAGCTAGTTGCTTAGTATAGTCATATAGAGGAACAGCATAACCATTACAATCCTCATCTACTTTTACAGTAGGATTTTCTATGTCAAATGTTCCATATACCATTTTTAGTTTATATGTAGAAAGTAGAGCACGTTGAGTCTTATAATTTATATTTTTATCATCAACTATAGGAATAGGAGTAACGTATACATATCTTCCATAAAAATCTAATCCTTTATTTAATGTATATGGAGTAATCATATATTGATTTAATTCTTGACAAAACCAAAATATTAACTGACCTTTGTAATATAATAACCTTTCTAAATCATTAGAAGTCATATCTAAAGGAATATTATACCAGATAAATCTAGTAACAGCATCTTGTTCATCTATTAATCTGAACATCTTCTTTAATTCTACTTTTAAATTAGTTTCTTCTGTTCTAGTAGGATTTCCTGTTTTCATTGAAATACCTGCTTGCTCATATAACTGTTTTAATTCCTCGGTAATTAATCTAGGTGTTTTACTTGTTGCCATTTATCTTACCTCCAGCTTGATCATATATATTCATTATAGCCTTTGCAGTATTTTTAGCTTCAGTAACTCGTTCTGGATCCATTCTAGCACCTAATGTTTTTCTCATTGTTTTCATAGTTTGATTTAAAAGTTTCAATTGACCTGAATTAGTATCTAACATTTTATTAGTTAAATTATAACCTTCTTGAGTAACTCCTAGTGTTTTGTTATTATAGCTCATTTGTTTTTTGAATTCATCATGTCTGTTAGCTTCTTTAAGTTTAGCATGTTCAAGTTGTTGTCCTTGAAGTGCTAATTTTTGTTTTTGGATTTCTTGAGAACCCATAGCTATTTGATTACTTTGTTCAGCTAATTCGTTTTTCTTAGTTTGTATTTCATTTCTTTCTTGTTGGGCATTTAGTCCCGCAACAGCACCTGCAACACCTGATATAGAACCTAATGCACCAAGTGCTTGTCCACTTAAATTAGAACTCATTTAAATATATACCTCCGTTTAATTGTATATTTATATCATTTGATATAGATGTATCAAATATATCAGTTCTGATTATAATTCCTTCAATATAACCATTATAATTTGATATCTTATCTATAATATTTAAAGTATAACCTCTATATTTTAAATAATCTTTTACTTGATCTCTTTCATTATCTGAACAAGTATAATATTCTAATACTGGAAATACTTTATTATTAATATTAAAAGCAATAGTCTTAGATATACCTTGAGCTTGTGCTTTAATATTTCCATTTTGAAGAGTAAACATATCTTTAGTATATGATTTTTGCTCTTCCATTAATTTATTATTAAGATGGTAATCTAATACTGACGTAGTTAAACCAACTGCACTACCTATGGCAGCTCCTGCAGCCATTCCTGCTGGTCCTCCTATAAACTTACCTCCACCGGAACCTATTGAAGCTCCACTGATGGTAGAAGTAGCTATATTCAAAGCATTGCTAATCTTTTGAATATCTTGATTAATTTCCATATTCTGGATTCCTCTATCAAATATAGATTGATAGTTTTTATTATTTAATTGATATGTTTCCCAGGCTGATGTTGTTTTTGGTAAACTAAAATCACCTCCACATATTAATCCTCTGAAATCGTTAAAATCATCTCCATACATATTACTGAAGTTCGGAGATAGATGTATAAACGGATTGAATGGCATGTAAGTACAATCTACATTTATGAATTCTAATCCACCATTTTTAGCTAGATTGAAATCAAAACCACCGTTTCCATTTGGACTTGATAATCTATATAAATCGCATTCATTTTCTAATTTAACATCTGATACAGTCAGTTGCTTCTTTATATTAAAAGTAAATGAAGATCTGGTTGGGAATAGTATGTATCCTACAGTATCTGTACTTCTCGTAATAGGCGTGTAGTTATTTTCAACACTAGGAATAGTAATAGAACCATCAGTATTAATCCAATCGCGCACAGGACAATATGGTAATAGTTGCACATCTTTAATAAATGTTTCTCCATACTTAGTATTTAAAGCTTGAGCTATACTTATATTAATATCTGCGTTAGTAATAGTTTTGATTCCGTTTAAATATATTTCACATTTTCCATATGGCATACAGAACATATGATAAGGCGCATCGTTTAATATATTTTGATTTGCTGGTATAGCAACATTATAACTACCGTCTACATATTCAGATAAAGTCAACTGATAAGCAGTTTGTGTGTACATTACTGTAGCTTGAACAGAGTCAAAATAACTACTTAATGAACCTTTTAAATATGTATATAATTGATCACTAGCTGTTAATAATCTTGACTGTTCTATAGTACCTATATTGAATTTGCAGTAATATATAGAATTATCACTAAACTTAATATATTTATTATTATATTGAGAAACTACACTTGCTATATCACTATTTACAAGTTGATTTGCATACGTAGCTATAGTATTCCTATTTAAACCACTAATATCTAATGTTTGTTTTAACAATGGTGCTGACTTAACACTGCTATCTATTATTTGATGTTGTATCATATCAGTTAAATAAAATGTATTAGAATAACCTAAATTAATAGTACCTATACTTTGTAGATATTCTAATTTAATTTTTGCACTTGATTCATAACCAGTTATATTTCCATCAGCATCATGAATTTTAAAATTATAAGGCATTCTAATTGTTAAATATTTAGATAAGAATGTTTCTTTAGTATCATCAAAAGACACAGTTACTGGTTGCGATATATTTGTAGAAGCTGTTAAAGGAAATGTATCAGTTCCACTAGATTGCTCGGTGTAATATCCTACAATCCAACTACAACCTGTTTCATCTTTTAATAATTCTTCAGATTTTTTTATTTGATTTAACTCAAATCCTTCATTATTATATATTAATTTATTTGAGGTACTAACAATACCTCTTTTAATATTTGCTATACTATTAATAAAATCATCATAGTAATCACTAATAGTATCTCTTTTTAAAGTTAATTGCCATTGACCACCTCTATTTTTAATTTGATTAGTAATAAACCATCTACTTATAACTTGATCATCATCGTGTTCTGTAATTATACAATAATTAGCAGATCCATCATAACTATTAGATTGTCGACCTGCAGTATAAATAGTATTTATTTTATCACCTTCATTAAAATTACATTTTGATTCCTGATAAATATAACTAGGATACTCATATATTGAAGTTGGTGGTTTTGAATATAATTTATTTGAGTAATTTCTATAATTTAATAGAATTAATTTTTCCATTATACCTCCTATTTCATAGTCGTAGTCAGGATTTCATCCAGCCTACTCCTGTATACTCCACTTTTTTAACGAACCGTCTTCACCGTCTAAAAGTGGAAGCAGTTTATAGTCATGCTTAGGACTATGATTACCGTCTAAAAGTGGATATTTACTTTTCTACAACTGTAATTAATGGGTAATTCTTTAAATAATCTAAAGTATTATGACCCCATGTTAAGTAATTAGTTTCAGTTAAAGATTTAGGATTGAAGAAGCTTGTAGCAACTTCAAATGCTGACATAAATGGAATAGCACCTTGTTTATAAATCTTACAGATAACATTAGGATTTTCTTTATAAGCCTTATATGCTTCATATGTATAACCATTAGGAATTAAATCAGCTGCAAATACGTGGATTGGAGTTGTACCATCAGTTACTATTTGCTCTACCATACTTCTTACAGTTCCATCTGATGTTCCAGCAGTTTCTAAAACATCGCCGAAATATCTTTCTTCTAATTCTTTAGAGAAACTCAATATATCTTTATGATATAACATAGGTAAATCAATCTTAGTAATTTCATCTACATATTTAGAATTCCATACTATAGTTAATTCATCTTTAGAGTATCTTCTTAAGTTACCATAATCGTTGTAATCTCTTGAGTAATCGCTAACCTTCTTTAATAATCTAGAAATATCTCTAGCAATAGTTTGCGCTCTCAATCTGTTTTTAGCTTCACCTGTTTCAGTAATTGAAGATAAATCAATTTCTTTAAATTGTTTGCCTTCTTTTGTAACTACTGTACCAAAGTAACAGTTGAATGTAGTTGCATCGTATACTTTCTTAGTATCTCTAATCCAACCTTTCATAATTCCATTGAAACTAGTAAACGCACCTTCATCTGCCCAAGCTCTTTTAGTCAAGTAGTTATCTGTAGTCAATTGTATTTGTCTAAATTGATCTAATACTAATGCTTGACATTCAGGACTTGCTGGTTTTTCAATTTTTAATAAAGATTCAGCTTCAGCATAATTTCCCCATTCAGAAGATTTTAGTGCATCAGTTGCATAGTAAAGTTTTGTATCACCAAATAGTGTACCATCTGCTCGATTTGAGTTGACTAGATCGTCATCTCCGTTAATGTTGTCAGCAAATACTTGTTGTGAAATAATCATATTATAAATAGCAGCAAGTATTTCATTTGAATTTAAATGTCCGTTAAATTGTGCCATGTATTATAAACCTCTCTTTCTTTCTTTTTTTTTCTGATAATAGTCATCGCTAGATTGATGATCCAGCTCTTCCTACCTCTTTCTTTTTACTAACGTAAAAAGTCGTACTTAGGACTTTGTCCTAATACTCCTTGGCAACTTGACATCATTTGTGATTCTCATTAATTCGCGCGTAAAGATTTCAGAATTACCGTCAGAAACTTCTACACAATGTTGAAAAGCATCTGCTACTTGTTGTGCTTTTAAATAATCATTATCATCTGGAGTTAATTTTGAACCTTTTCCTACGAATATGTCTTCACCTGTGTCTTCTAATATAGCTTCTCGTAATTGTAGTGCTGTTTGTACATAATCTAAGTTACTCAATGAATCACTGTTTAACAGTTTTTCTCGTAGGTCAGCTATCGGTACAGCTTGTTTTGGTTCGGTTACCTGAGTACCTTCGATTAGTGCTTTAGCATACTTATCACGTTCTGCTCTTAATCTGTTATACTCGTCTTTAGAGACAGTATTTTCTTTTATTTTGTTGATTTCAGAAACCACATCATATGATTCATCTTCAACAGTTTCTTGATTTTGTAATATTTCTTGATTATCATTCATTTATTTAACCTTCTTTCTTTAATTTATATATAGAATCTGGTAAATCTTACTAGTGGAATTCGGTTTCCAAGCCGTTCTTAGTTGGCGCTCTTCGCGTGGAATCAACATCAGAATTATACCCAGATATTAGTAAGCAACACGGACTCTGCTAAACGGTTGGATACCGTTATTGCTTGTTTTAACAGTTATAGCCAGGACTTCATCCTGTCTACTGCCTTTTTAACAGTTTCATTTGTTTTTGAAACCTTTTTAATACACTTAGATTTATGAATTTAAAACTTCTAACATCCCACATATCAATTATAGATTGCTGAGCTTCAGAAGTAAAAACTTCGTCTAAGTATCTTTTCATCGGGACTGTATTATTTACTGTCTCGTTATTATATGGAGCAATAATAGAGTTATTCCATACAGTAAACCAACAGTCTTTAGTTTTCCCGAATTTAATTATAGTACTAGGTCTACGTCTTTCACGTTTATTTACTAACAGAGATCTATCTATTTGAACCTCATTAGTAAATGTAGATGCTTCAGACATCAGAATATCTGCTATGGTACCTTTTCTTCGTTCTAAATATTTTTTATTAGGTTTAATATAATCGATAACGCATCTTTTACGCTTCAATTTATATCTACCAAACGTATCTGGAATAAAATTAAATGCAGTTAATATATCAGATGCTTCTTCTAGGGTATTTCCAATCATTATAACTTTAATATTAGTTTTAGTAGATCTTACTATATTCTCTAATTGATTTACGAAATTATAAACTATATCAAAATTATTTTTTTCTGATTCTTCTCTATTCATTTCATCTAGGATTATTACATACTCACCTTTATACTCGTTATCGAAATATCCTATTCCTTTATCATTATAGAAAGTAGCACAATCTAATACTCTACAGAATTCTTGTTTATCATATTTTAATTTTTCTTCAACTTCTTCACCATTTTTTATATATGTAATCTTTTTTTCTTTATAAGTATATACAGTATCTCCTTTAGTAGTTACATTCAATTTATATTTACGTTTTATATCAGGATCTATTAAATCTTTAGCTTTACCACATAATAATTTATCTTTTGCGGACTTTGTTAATCTCATCCAATAGAATTTTAAATTGTCTTTCTTTTTAATCTTATTAATTACAGCCCATTTCATAGCTGAATATGATTTGCCAGCCTCACGACCACCTAATAAAATATAGAACATAGCCCACGTATTACCTAAGATAGAATTAATTGTATAAAAATCACCTTTATATGTTTTAATCTTTCTAGCAAGTCTATCTTTTGCTATAGCTAAGGCTCTCTTTTCTTTATATAATTTTTCATAATCCATATTTTAACTCCCAAAGAAGTAACTAGATACAGCTTTAGTTGCATCTTCACCAGATAGACCAGCTGCACGTTGTTGATCATAATAACTTTTCATTTGACTCTTAATATCATCATAAAAGTCTGGGTCTTTATCTTGTACCATTTTTAACCAATCATGTGTAGTCATTCCAGCAGGAATATTTATTTGACGTTCAAAAGCTTGTTCCATAGCATTTACAGTTTTCATAGATGTTCTATTAGTAGTATCATAATATGGATCAAAATCATCATGACTCATTAAATAATTATAATAATCCTCGTCATTAATAGCATCTTGATACTCCTCAAGAATTATATCCTGATTTTTCATTGCCCATTTTCGCCAAACGGACCAGTCATTATCATCATCATATGTATAGTTATAATCGTCATCTTCGTCATAATCGTCATCTTCGTCATAATCATATCCACCACCAGAGCTATAGCTACTACTAACAGGTTCATCATAATGTGAGTTTGAGGCTGTAGGTTCATCATGTATAATATTTCCAGTTGAAGTATCGGAAATTACATGCTCTTTTTTTTCAACAACTACAGGTTCGTTATCGCCTTCATATTGGTAATTAATTTCAGCTGTTATTTTTTTATTTTTCTTTCTAGGTTTAAATATATTAGATATTTTTCTACCTATTTTTTTAAAGAATTCTATTATTTTATTTTTCTTTTTCTTTTTCATATGTAACCTCCAATTAGTAGTTAATTAATGATTGTGGGTATAATCTTTCAAACTTATGAGTTTCGTCAGACCATTCTACAGACCAACCTGTAGTATATAATCCTTCTTGTTCATCCCATCTAACTTCCATAGATGTTTGTATAGCTAAGATATAATCTCTATGAGTCCATAACTCTCTAGGTTTAATATACTCATAAGCGTATTTACCTCTTGCTACTACATGTTCCTCACCATTTTCTTTATAGTAGTAATAACTACTTGATCTAGCTTGGAAATCACAATCTTTATGATCTGTCTTCCATTGACCTATTTCAGTTCCTTCATTCTCATCATGATACTGTCTATTTTGACCATCTGCATCCACATACCAGATACCATCTGTATTAGTTACTAATGGTACAAAGCCATTCATTGCTAATTTTACACATAAATCATCGATAGTATTTCTACACCAAGATACACCTAAATAAGGAAACTTAATATATTTATAACCAGATTTTTCAGATTGCATATATCCTAATGCTAATGGACCTACAATTTTATTAATTTTATATAAATCATCAAATACAGGTCTGAATTCAGGATATGAGTTTATTACTCCAGCTGGATAAGCAGAATGAATATCTAAATGATATACATGATGATACATACCTAGTTTACACTCTAGAAATCTATCAATTCTAGGTCTTGGTATAGATTCTTTTATTTCTTGTCTTTTTTCTTGATCTACTTCATATTTACTTAAATCAATATTTCTCAACCTACATGCTTTTTTAAATTCACGATATGCTTCAAAGCCGTTCATTTTTGAAAATGCTGTTCCTTTTTGTCCAAAACTACACTTATATATAGTATCATCTATACATACAGTTAAATTAATACCTTTAAAAATATCACTAGTTGATTTTACTATATCTAATTTCCATGATCTATAATAATTTCTATAAATAGATTTAATATTACCAGAATTAGTCATTTTAGTTTCAGCAAAATTAAGTTTACCATATTTTAAAGTCTTATATATATTATTAAAATCTTTCATACATCTAACAACTTCATAATTATCAGTAGTTTTTAATGCATTATAACATGGCATATTATTAGGTTTAGTTGGTTTGCCAGGATTATATGTTGGTTTACCACCAGTATATTTATTTAAACAAGTTACTAAATCATTTATATTATCAAATAACATAATTAAACTCCTTTCTTACTTTCATAATCATCATATATTTTTTTATTTGAGATTCTAGTGATATTATCAAAAATATCATCTGAATTATCATCTGACTTTATAGATTCTAATATATCTGAGAAATTACCTAGACTTCTTCCAGTAAAACTACCTGTATCTGCATTATATATATTAATACTACCTCTTCTGATTTCAATATATTCACGATTTCTTAATCGTCTGATAAATTGCTCTAGAGGTTCATTTTCTAACATTACTTTAGAGTATAACTCATTAGGCTTATGTATAGATGTAATAATTAATAACTTACAGAATGACATATTTTTATTGTTATATCTAGCATCCATCTCTGAAGATGTGTTATTATCTAATAATTTTAGTAAATCATTAAACTTCATATCTGACGATCTGAAATCGTCTAATATTAAACAATCTTGACCTCTATAGGAATCCATCATATGTCTTCCTGCTGCAGATATGCAATACGAATATCCATATTGCTCCGCAAGCCATTTTGCCACAGTTGTTTTTCCAGAACCTGATTTACCACATATGTAAATTACTTTCATGTTTTTAGGACGCTTAATACTATTTATTTGGTTTTTTAATCTCGCAGCGTCTATAGTAGATCTAAATGATTTTAGTATACGATAATCTAGATTAGATGTAAGTGTATACTCACTAATATTACCAGCTGCGAATTCATCGATTAGTTCTTCAATTGACATAATGTACCTCATGGGTGACCAGGGGGAGCTCCATCACCCACAAGGTCATGCGTATTGACTTTGGACGCCTCCTGATTATTCCATATACTATCGTATATAGTCATAATAAAGTCGTATTTAGCACTTCGTGCTAACACTCCTGTTTATTT